>PKSY01000031.1 GCA_002869405.1 Marinilabiliales bacterium | reverse complement strand
GGAGTTCCGGCATTAAACTGGAAAGAATCGAAATCCATTCCCAGATAGATATACAGATAATAGGCGATTACAGCTGTCAGGTTATTGTCGAAGCTATTATCATTAAATACCAGCGGCTCAGACTCCATATATTCAAACCTGAGGCTTTTATCCTGATAATTAAAGATTGGAGAGTTGTAAGATGTATTAAATACGGGGCGACGAAGCGCGATATTCATCTTTCCTTCATACTCCTCACTGGAGATTCGCTTGGTTAGTGTAATCTGGATTGAACATTCAATTTTTTCTTCTTCGCTGAACTCATAGTTAGTCCACTTCCTGTCGTTTACAAATTCATATAAGGCCTTCTGCATATCCTGAAACACTCTTCTGTCGGTACCTTCGAGAGCTGAAGAGCTGACACTAACAGTACATTTAAACTCCTGAGCAAGAAGTAAACCTGAGATAAGAGTTAAAAAAAGTGCTACAAAATACTTACGCATCATACAAAATAATTTTATTGTAATATCAGAATTAAGAATCCAGCAAGTCCTTTATTATTGCTGCAATATCACCGGCAACGAGAGTTTTATCCTTTAATGGAAACTCTTTGATTTCACCATTTTTAAAGAGCACATTTACCTTATTGGTATCTGTATTAAACCCGGCACCGGCATCTTTCAATGAATTAAGAACGATGAGGTCGAGGTTCTTATTTTGCAGTTTAGCGAATGCATTCTCTTTTTCATTGTCAGTTTCGAGAGCGAACCCAGCCAGGATTTGCCCTTTTTTCTTTCTTTTGCCCAGTTCTGCAAGGATATCAGGATTCTTTTTCAGCTCGAGAGAAGTCACCTCTTCGCTCTTTTTTATTTTTGATTTTGCGATGCTTACGGGAGCATAATCCGCCACAGCAGCAGCCATAACGACGACATCTGAATCACGAGCTAAATCATAACATACCTCGGCCATTTGAACGGCAGTATGCACATCAATGCGGTTTTTTATCCGTGCCGGAGTATCCAGCACAGTAGGCCCGGTAACAAGGGTTACATCTGCGCCTTTACGGGCAAGGACTTCCGCAAGGCTGAACCCCATTTTCCCCGATGAATAGTTTCCGATAAACCGCACAGGATCTATTGGTTCATAAGTCGGTCCGGCAGTAACAAGGATTTTTTTTCCATGAAGTTCTTTGGCTTCAGCAAAATAATCAGATAGAACCTGAATAATCTGATCCGGTTCCTCCATTCTTCCGGCACCGCACAGGCCACTTGCCAGTTCGCCTTCCTGGGGACTAATAAGGAGGTTTCCATAGCTTTGCAGAATATCGATATTCTTTTGAACGGAAGGGTGATAAAACATATCTAGATCCATTGCCGGAGCAAAGAACACAGGGCATTTTGCTGCCAGGTAACAAGTAGTAACAAAGTTATCAGCAATACCAGCGGCCATTTTGGAGAGCGTATTTGCTGACGCAGGCGCAACAACCATTACATCAGCCCATCGTCCCAATTCCACATGATTGGACCACTCACCTGTCTCAGGGTCAAAAGGCTCAATAATCACCGGTCTTTTTGATAATGTAGATAGCGTCAAAGGAGTAATAAAATCCTTTGCAGAGTTAGTCATTATCACCTGAACTTCAGCGCCTTCTTTTACAAGGAGGCGTACAAAAAAAGCGGTTTTATAGGCTGCAATGCTGCCTGTAACCGCTAATAATACATTTTTACCTTTCAGCATAGTAGTGTTATGCTTTCTTTTCTACAATTTCTTTATGAGGGTTTCTGAAATAAATCTGATCGTTGAGAAATTCATGGATAGCAATCAAAGTAGGCTTTGGAAGCTGTTCGTAAAATTTCGCGATTTCAATTTGTTCCCGGTTTTCAAAAACTTCCTCAAGGTTGTCTGCCGGAGTAGCAAACTCTTCAATTTTCTGATCCAGTTCTTTCTTGATTTCCAGTCCAATCTGGTTCGCACGCTTTGAAAGAATGGAAACACTTTCGTAGATATTCCCGGTTTCTTTATCAAAATCGCGAACCTGACGTGTTACAGCCTCTGAATCAGTTTTAATTCTTTTGTAATCCATACCAGTATATTATAAATAAACGTTTATTCTACCATAGAACGGGCATCACCCGTCATTTGTTCAATATGCTTAAGGTATTGGCTTTCAGGATATATATCCAAAAACCTGTTGCTTGCTTCCAGTGTTTCCTGATAACGTTCCACTTGTTTGTCGGCCACACTGTTTTTAGCAAACTCGTAATTTGCAATAACTACATAATAAAGCACATCTTCCTTATATGTTGTAGAAGGATATTTTTTAATAATATTATTTAAAGATGTGAGCGCTGCTTTGTATTCCTCCATTTTCAGGTAGAGTTGAGCAATCTCAAAATCTTTTTTCTCAAGTTTCTTCCTCAATTCATCGATAAGAGAATTACACTCTTCGATACGATCGCTATCAGGGTATAAGTTGATAAACAACTGAAGTTCAGTTATAGCCTCGTAAGTATTTGTTTGATCAAGACTTGATTTCGGGGATTCCAGGTATTTGCAGTAAGCACCCATGAAAGCACACTCTTCAGCAAATTCGCTTCTGGGAAAATCTTTGGCAAAACGCTTGAAATAGTAGCTTGCCATTATATTCTCATTGAGGTTGTAATAACAGTATGCATTATAATAAGCCAGCTGTTCAGCTTTTGCGGTACCCCGGATAAGGGGTGCAACATGGTCAAACAATTGCAATGCCCGTGTATAGTCCTCAGATTCATATCTTTTTACACCTTCCTCATATATAGCTTCATAGTCGTTGCTTTTCAGCAATTTATTAACTCCGTTACACGAAGAGAGTGCAACGATTAAAGCTATCAGACCACCAAGGATGCAGATTTTTTTCATGGGCGCAAAATTACATTAATAAATTGAATAAAAAAACGTTAAAATGTTAATAAATATTACATTAACAGGCTGTTAAACTAACTCCATCCGAAGGCACTGCTAAGTATAATTCCGGTTGAAGTCCTGTTAGTGCCTTATATTTTTTGGATATTACAGATTTATATTGCTGAATAACACCTTTTTTCGCAAGAGAAACAGCACATCCCCCAAATCCGGCACCGGTCATCCTTGCACCTGCAACTCCATCAATACCCTGAAGTACTTCTACTAAGCTATCAAGCTCAAAACCAGTCACTTCATAGTCGTTTTTTAGGGAATCATGAGATTCATTCAAGAGTTTTCCCAGCAAAACCATATCTCCACTGATTAGCGCAGCTTCGGCCTGAAGCACTCTTTCTTTTTCAGAAACAACATGCCTTGTACGCTGAAAAAGCTCACTATCTTTTCCAAGAATTGATGATGCCTCACTTAAATCACTTAAACTCAGGTCACAAAGGTTTTTTAACTTAAACCGAGGTTTCAGCAAAGCAAAAGCCTCCATGCATGAAGTATAACGTTCATTATACTTTGATGCAGTCAACCCTCTTTTTACACCGGTGTGTATTGCCATTATCTCGTATTCACCCAAATCAGCAGCCACATATTTATGTTCAGGGATATCACATTGTAATAAAAGCACATTACCGGATTTACCAAAAGTGACAGCATACTGATCCATAATACCGCAGGATAATCCTATGAAATCATTTTCTGCTTTTTTTGCAAGCAGCACTATGTCAATATTCTGCAGGCCTATTTTAAAGTATTTATTTAACCCAAACAGCGTTGCAACCTCAATGCTTGCCGAAGACGATAATCCTGCTCCATTGGGAATATCGCCGCTAAAAAGAAAATCGACACCAACAGTAATACTTAAATTGATATCATTAAGCATTTCCAGGCAAGCCAAAGGATAATTAAACCAATGATTTTCAATTTTGTGATATTGCTTTTGAACACTGACTGTGTGCACTTGTCCCGGGAAATTCATTGAGTAGAAACGATGCACCCCAAGATTGTTTTCACGCAACAGGAGTGTTGTGCCATTTGAAATAGAAAAAGGCATAACAGGACCGCCATTATAATCGATATGCTCTCCGATAAGATTTATTCTCCCTGGTGCAAAGCAAGAGAGAACCTCCACAAGGGAGGTTCCATACAGACTATTAAATTTTTTGTGAAGTAATTTCATTAAAAGCAATGTATTTTCAGCAACCCGAAGTAGATTACTTAACAATCTCTAATAATTCAACCTCAAAGATCAGAGCCATATTGGGTTCAATAATACCACCAGGACGAGGATTATTGCCATAAGCCAGATCCGAAGGGATAAAGAGCTGCCATTTATCACCGGGCTTCATAAGCTGAAGTGCTTCTGTCCAGCCTTTAATAACGCCATTTACAGCAAATTCAGCAGGTTTTCCGCGATCATACGAGCTGTCGAAAGCTCTGCCATCAATAAGAGTACCCTTATAGTGTACCTTTACTCTGCTGGAAGCTGAAGGCGATTCAGTACCATCTCCTTTTTCAAGAACTTTGTACTGAAGACCACTTGGCAGAACAACCACACCCTCCACTTCAGCGTTTTTTGCAAGGAAAGCATCGCTCTCTTTTTTATTCATTGCAAGCTGACGAATGGTCTCCTTCTTAATCTCATCCTTGGTTTTTATATCAAGAAGTTCCACATCATAAAGCAGTGTTGAATAAGGTTCAATAAGACCCTGACGGCCATATTCACCAAAAGCAATGGATGAAGGAACGATCAGGTGAGCCATTTGCCCCTCTTTCATCATCGCAACACCTTCAACAAGACCCTGAGTATCAAATCTTTTACCATATTCAAACTGTACCGGTTCTTCCTGCCATGAGTCGTATAATACCGTTCCGTCCATCAGCATTACTTTAAAATTGATGGTCAGGACATCTCCCATTTCAGGTTTTTTGCCTTTTCCATCACGAATGTTAACAAAGTAAAGACCGCTTTCCAAAGGTTTTTCACTCATGTTGTTAGCTTCGAGGTATTTCTGAAGAACTACCGGTTCCTCATTTTTACGTTTTTCGATACGTTCGGATATTTCTGCCTGATGTTCTTCCGGTGTCATAACCTGTGTGAGTTTTACATCAAAAGTCATATTAACACCTTCTTCAACAAAATCAGGAGCAGGCTGCCCGGGGTTTCCCGCAAGTTTAGTAAAGAACTGTGTAGCATCGATGAGGAATCCTGCGCTGTCACCTTCTTTCATAAGAGCGACGGCGGCATAGATATCACCTTCAAATACAGGTTCTTCCAGTTTCATTTCAAAATCGCGCTTCTGCCCTCTTGTGTCAAAAAGAATAGAATCTTCGTAGGCGTATACCATCTGCACACGCACAAAGTCACCTAAGGCAGGCTGTTTACCATCCTCTGCAACCTCATAAAACTTGTACAATACACCGGTGTCGGATAAAGTATATCCGTCCATTTTCTGTGATCCACAGGATGCGAGTAAAATGGTAAAAACTCCAAATAGTAGTAATAGATAGCTTTTCATTTTCAAATAATATTATTCTACATAAATAATTTCAATCGTATAAATCATTGTGGCTTTGGGAGGTATTTTGTCCCCATCACCAGAAAGTCCATGACCAAGAAAAGAGGGAATTATAACCCGTGCTTTGTCATGATTGCGAAAATTAAGGATAGCCTCTTCCAATCCAGCCACAACCTGACCTTTCCCGGTCTCAAAAGTTAAGATGCCCATTTGTTGCGAATTATATACTTCGGTTCCGTCGATAAGCCGCACAGAATAATGCATCGACACTTTTTGTCCCTCAGAGATCAGTGGACCACCCTTCGAAAATACCACCTGATAACGCAAACCGGTGCCTGTGGTTGTCATATCCCACCCATATCGGTTAACCAGGTCATCAATTTGCTGATTCTCTGTTTTTACAACGGCCTTATTGGCATGAATAAGTTGCTCCTTAATCGCATCAGGCTGATGATTATTATTATAAGCATCACTTTGACTCCTGTTGCATGCAGAGACAACAAGAGAGAGAAACATCGCAATCAGATATATTTTATTTATATTCAACATCCTTGTTTAATTCTTCGGAATAAAGAGGCAGAAGGTCTTCAAACATCTGAATAGTATCACGCAACTCCATTTTAGATTCAGCACCGGCGGCATTTTTATGTCCTCCGCCGGTAAAATGTTTTCTGGCAAAGTCGTTCACTGAAAACTCACCCTTAGATCTCAACGATATTTTCACGTGTCCAACCCTTTCCGTAAATAACACACCCAGGTTTATTCCTTTTATTGACAATGTATAATTAACAAGTCCTTCGGTATCTCCGACTCTGAAATGAAAGCGTTTAAGATCCTGATGAGTCAGATAAATATACGCTGTTTTATGTGCTTTAAGAACCACAAGACGATTTAACAGGCTATGCCCTAGCAATCTTGTGCGATTTTCCGAAGATGTGCTGTATACCAGAGTATGTATTAATTCAGGGTCAGCACCGGCCTTTACCAATGCACCAATTTTGGGATATAAATCAGGATCATTGCTGGAAAAGTTGAAAGATCCGGTATCAGTCATTATTCCAACATACAGGGAAGCTGCAATATCTTTTGATAAGGAAGATAACTCAGGATTTATTTCCTGAATAATGTCGAACACTATCTCAGAAGCTGAAGATGCCGAGGTGCGGCAGAAGTAGTGAGTAAACCCATCTTCCGGTTCCAGATGGTGGTCAATCAGGATAACGGGCCCAGTATATTTTTCGAGGTGCCCGGAGAATTTTCCTACACGATGTCGTGCATTGAAATCCAGACAAATAACCATGTCCGCTTTATTCAAAGCATCAACAGCCTTATCGGTAGATTTCTCTGCATTAATAATACGATTAGATCCGGGAATCCACCTCAGAAAGGCAGGGAAAGCGTTGGGTGATATCATTGCAACAGACTTACCCATCTCTTCCAGAAACAGCCCCATACCTGTGGTTGCGCCCACGGCATCGCCATCAGGATTCAAATGCATTATCAGGGCAATATTTTCTACTTCCTGCAGCATTTTCAGGAAGGTATCCACATTATTTGTATCTTTCATGCTAATTCGATCGTATGCGTCAAAGCTTTTCAGCAGTCAACAAATGTAAAAATTTTCGGTTACTATTATGTATTAAAATTTCTTAAAACACGGTTTTATGGATGGCAAATATACCTTTACAATAATCAAACCCAATGCTGTTTCCGAAAAACAGGAGGGAAAAATCATTGATATAATCCTGAAAAAAGGATTTGAGATTGTCAGGCTGCAAAGACACACATTTACAAAAGCAGAGGCAGAAGCATTCTATGATGTGCATAAGGATAAATATTTCTTTAATGATCTGGTGACATACATGTGCTCCGGCCCCATTTATATTGCGGTTTTAGAGGCCGAGGACTGCGTAAAAAAATACAGGAAAGTAATCGGTAAAACAGATCCGCGTGAAGCTGCAATGGGAACGATAAGAAAGCTTTATGGAAAAACATTAAGGCAAAATGCCGTTCACGGCTCCGATAGTGATGCCAGTGCCATAAAAGAAATCAAACTATTCTTTCCGGAAATTTTGAATAATTAGCGTTTACCGTTTATAATAAACATCAAAAGTACCATCTGCATAAAAAGTAATCACACGATCTATTTCAGGCCGTTCTACCTTGGTTTTCACTTCAGTTTCTTTTTCAGGTACTTCACTTTGTCTTATTTCTTCTCTTTTTACGCCATAATATGCCTGAGCTTCTGAATCATTAATTGTTTGAGAGACAATATCTTCAGGAGGATTTTCCACATGTTTATCCTGCTGAGAGTTTAAAATTTCCGTAGGCCTCTGATCGAGCACAGAAAAAAGATCTGGATTAGCAGTTTTACCCGGGTTGGATTTTGGTTCAGGACTTGAATCGCTTTCACCTTTGTAAACACTATCTTCCCCGCCCTTCAAAAGCCATTCAGCACTAATATCCGGAAAAGCATCAAGAATTTTGTAAACAACATCAAGACTGGGGTTGTTTCTGCCAGCCAATATATGAGAGAGGGTAGATCTTTGAATCCCCAGTTTCTCGGCGAGTTGAGAGGCATTAACCCCTTCCCGATCCATTATTGTTTTAATCCGATTAACCATTGTGCGATAATTTATTGTTTACAAATATAACACAATGTTTACAAACTAACAAATCTATTGAGTTTACAATTATAAACGATAATATACATCTGTAAACATTATCAAGTTTATGTATGTATACATTTTGTGGTTACATGTGTAACCATGCATGGTAAGCCATTTACCAACTGTAAAATGCATGAATATTTGTGGAAATAATATAAAGGGATATCCGTTTATGAACTACAGTACAACGGCTTTAAATACTGAAACAGAGTTCTTTAAATAGACTTTTAGATAGATAATACCCTCCTGAGATTTTTGTGTAGGAGTAATCTCTGCATAACTGTCAGAAATTTTTAAAATATCAGAAGGAATCACAGCTCCGGAGGAGGAGAATAAACCTATATTCAGAATTTCACCAGGGGATTCGATATATATGGTGTTACCCTTTAAAACAGGATTTGGAAATATCGTAATATTATTATGCTGAATAAAAGATGGGGTTTGCAATACAACACTCATAGCCCCTACTCCATTTGCAATTCCATAACCCATTGTTGGCGACGGGTTCGTATTTCGGGAAGCTGTATTTCTTAACGCATCTCTGACATCAGCAATATTTCTTGCAGGCTGAGCTTCGAGAATACAAGCAGCAAGACCGGCAATCAGCGGCGAAGCGAAGCTTGTGCCACTACCGAAGCTCATACCACCTGTAGGTGTAGAGACCAGGTTCCCCTGCCCCATTGCCATCACATCCGGTTTTATACGTCCATCGGAGGTGGGTCCAATGGAGCTGAATGGTGCATAAATTCCATCAGCAGTGACCGCCCCAACCGTAATTGCTCCTGCAGCATCACCGGGAGCAGTAATGTATTGCCAATCACCATCACCTTCATTCCCGGCACTCGTAACCACTAAAATGCCTTTTTCAGCAGCCATTTCCGCTGCTATTGATATTGGCGTGGTATTACCATCCATATCCTCATAGGTATGATTCTGGGCCGGATCATCAAATTCAGAATACCCAAGAGAAGAATTGATAATATGAACCCCTGCACTATCGGCATATTCTGCACCGGCAGCCCAGAAATACTCTTCTAATAAATATTCCGCATAAACATCTTCCGTACGCAACAGGTAAAACGAAGCTCCCGGAGCAGTTCCAATGAGATTTCCTTCATCAAAACCACCTATTTGGGATAAGACCGCTGTTCCATGACCACTATGTGCATACACAGTACCGTTATCGACAAAATCTTTCTCACCAAGTACTCTGTTTTCTTCGTATAAATCACTAAAAACTGCAATGGTATCAGTACCCATAAAGCCACCATCAAGGACTGCGATTTTGATTCCGGTTCCTATGAAACCCGACTCATGCAGACTATCAGCCTTAATCATTGCATTTTGAATATAGCTGTTGCCATAATCAAAATTATATGCTAAAGCCACAGGCATTTTATCGGAAAAATTTCCAAATTTCGAACTCCTCTGGTTAGGATTCCTGGTACCACTATCAACAAGTTCAATGTTTTCGACAAATGGCAATTCTTTAATATTGCTTAATTTCTCCGAATCATCGGTTTGAACAAATACTGCATTAAACCACTTGGATTTCAATATTATATCATAACCTTTTTCATTTATTACTTTAATGTATTCGGGAGCAACCGGAAGGTCGGATTCGTTAACAGGAATGTTATTTTCATATCTCCTGTATAACGATTCATCTGAAAGAAAAACTCCTGGATTATCAATAGAGTATTCCATTCCTTTATCTGAAAAAGTAACTTTATAAACTTTGGTTTGCGCAGATACAAATGATACACAAAGCAGTATTAAAGCTGATATGATTGATATACGATTCATAAGCATAATTTTATAAAGAACAAATCCTGCAATAAAGGGTTCAATTTGCTACAGAACGGTAGTAATCAAGCCTCCTCCCAAAAGGTCATTGTTTTCATAAAACACAGCCGATTGTCCGGGAGTGGGTGATATTACAGGATTTTCAAACTCAAGAATACCACTATCAGGAGAAGTATAATGGAATTTAGCATTATCACCCTTATGGTGATACCGAAGTTTCACATTGAGGTAGGTATTCTCAGGTATTTTATTGTATTTCATTGCATTAATACTATCTATATG
>PKSY01000094.1 GCA_002869405.1 Marinilabiliales bacterium | reverse complement strand
TTAAGAATATACTCCGACGCTTTGTGAAGGTTTAATCTTCCGCCTGTGACCGTTATATCCAGAAGTGTTTCCAGCGTATCGGTGGTATTAAGCAAAGCATCCCGGAAAATTTGACATACTGTTTCAGGGTCGTTTTGGTAACGGCTGATAAGTGACTCATCAGCAATTGAGTATAAATAGGCAAGTGCTGCCGTAACATGCGGTGTCGACATCGAGGTTCCTGACTTAAAGCCATAGGAGTTTCCCTGACGTGTGTTATATATTGAAGTTCCGGGAGCACCAAGGTCAATTGTGGTAATACCATAACCGGCAGAAGGATGCTTTTCATCCATTTTTGTGGTGTTTGTAACCGTAATAAGGTAAGGTGACGCGCACGCTGTGGGCATATCCAGCACCTCATCGATATTGTAATTGGCATTGGCAGTAGCACCCGCACTAAGAACACCATATGCTCCCAGCGAATCATACATGGCACACCAGATAGGAAAATCATTCGGATCACCATTATCTACACCCCAGGAAAGATTTGTACTTACGACATACGCTCCTTTGGCGCCATTGCTTTCATTGTAGAGCTTTCGCATGGTAAGTACATAATCGTAACACTCAACCAGTGTGGCTTCAACCTCTTCGGTTCCGCTGACAGGCAAAATCCTGCCGCCCCATGTTACGCCGCAAACTCCTGTAAAGTTATTCCCAATTGCACCTGCAATTCCGCTCACATGAGTTCCGTGGTCGCGAAGGCGCACGTTCCCGTTATGGCTGTATGCATTCCAGCCGTCAAAATCATCCACAAAACCATTTCCGTCATCATCAATACCATTATCGGGAATTTCACTGTAATTTTTGAAGAAGTTAAGGTCATCATGATTCAGGTCAAATCCATCGTCAATAATTGCCATTACAATGGTGTCTCCTGCAACAGTGGTTTGGTAAATTCCGTTGTCCCATGCCTCAGGAGCATCAATGTCGGCATCGGGCAGACCGCTGTTCTGACCGGTGTTATGGAGGTTCCACTGATCAGGAAAATAGAGATCATCAGGAAAGGTCTCCCGCATCTGAAGCCTTCTGTTGGGTTGTGCTACTTTAACCGAATTCTCTTCACTGAGAAGTAAAGACATACTACTTTCCGATGCCCTGGCCGGATTAAACCTGCACAGCCAGACATTCAGATTTTTGGAGATACAGCGTTCAAAATGCAGATTTTGTGCGGCATACTTTGCTTCCAGAAAATCCACGGCCTGCATGTTTTTAGTCTCAGAATTGCTGAGCTGGACTATTAAATCCCCCGGAATCTTATCTGCCTGTCCTAAAACCAGGGCAGAGATGCACATCAGTAAAATAAAAGCAGGAAGTCTTCTCATTATTATTGGTGTTTATATATACGACACCACAAGATATAAAAAGTTGACTTATTCATCAGGAAATATAAATTAATAGCCCTATCTTGTGTTGTTTTTCAAAAACCGGAACATATGAAAGAGAGGGATCATGCCGTTACCGAAGGCTGGCTGTCAATTATAGGTAATACCATATTATTTGTTTTGAAATACTGGGCAGGTATTGTCAGTGGCTCTGTTGCTTTGATTGCAGATGCATGGCACACACTGTCGGATTCTCTGAGTTCAGTGATTGTGCTTGTTGCTGCCTGGTTCTCAAAAAAACCTGCCGACGATGAGCATCCTTATGGTCATGGCCGCGCGGAACTGGTGGCCAGCATTGTTATAGGCGTTTTACTGGTAGTGATTGGTTTCGAGTTTATTGCAAAAGGTATAGAGCGACTGCAGGGTGGAGATGAAGCATCATATGGCACCATTGCAATTGTTGTAACTGTTGTTTCTATTCTGGTGAAGGAAGCTATGGCTCAGTATGCATTGTGGGCAGGAAAGAAAACCGGAAATACTGCGGTAAAGGCTGATGCATGGCACCACAGGACTGATGCATTGTCGTCGGTGGTGATCCTTGTTGGTATTTTTCTGGGCAGATATTTTTGGTGGATTGACGGAGCAATGAGTATTGTAGTAGCGTTAATGATTTTTTATGCTTCGTGGGAGATACTTCGCGAGGCTGTTAATCACGTAATTGGCATTGAGCCTCCTCAAGAGCTGAAGAAGTCAATTCAGCAACTTGCCGATGAAGTGACCGGCAAAAAAATGCAGCTTCATCATATTCACCTTCACGATTATGGTCGCCATAAAGAGATGACCTGCCATATATGTCTGCCCGGTGATATGACAATCCTCGAAAGCCATTCTTTGGCGTCTGTAGTGGAAAAATCCGTAAAGGAGAAATTTAAAATTGTACTTACAATTCATGTGGAGCCGAAAAACACGGAATCATGCCCTAAAGCCTAAAGAATTACCAGTTTACCTGTAATAATCTTGCCGGAGGTCTCAATGTGGTAATGATAAACTCCTGGATTATAGTTTTTTAAATCAATATCCAGAGATGGGTTTTCAGCAGGAACCATCGTTTGCAGGCAGCATTTACCTTCAGAATCATAAATCCGCAACATTCCAAAGCGGATGGCATTTCCTTTACTGAAACTGAAACGAACCCTTTCTGTTGCCGGATTTGGGGAAACACTGACAAAAATATCATCAAAATTATTTGTGATACCTGAAAGTGGAACAGGAACTAAATCGGTGATTATATCAAAGCCATTATACTGCCAGCCATTGTAGTCTTTATTCTTAATTACGGGAACATAAAGTGTTGTATCGCCTTCCGGCAGAAAAAAAACAGGATTGCCGGGATGCGGTAAATCCGGATACTCTGTTCCGCCATAAACCGCCACAGAGATGTCGGTTTTGTCATTAATATCTGTATATCCACACAATCTGTGTGTTGCTGAAAATACCGATATTGAAGAAAATTCATTCATCTTTGAGGCCAGTGTTTTTTCAAAGATATAGATATGACCTGAAGGTGATGGCGGGGTAAAATTCTTTGTTTTGGTTGCCTGATTTGGAAATCCTCCCGGCCATGCAGTATCGGAAGGGAATTTCAGGGTTGTGGAATGCTCAACATAAAGCATATACGCAGTACCTGGAAAAAGTTCCGGTAAAGTATTTATCCCTGCATCAGGCCAGAAAACCCCGTTCCCGACTGAAGCTTTTGCAATGACAAGTGTGTCTCCCAGGGGATCAAATAATGCACTGCTGTTTACAGGTTGCCCAACAGGAACAGGCACCTCATTCCAGCCTTCTTCAAGGGCGAAATTTCTTTGAAGGTTCAGATGCCCGCTAAATACCATGTCCGCACCGGAGGAAAAATTGGTTTTGTATCCTAAATCCGGATTCCAGAATTCCAGGTTGTTGGCCCAGGGAGGCCAGTAAACCATCCCGTCAAGGGTTTTTACAATAACCAACTCATCAGCTACTTCCTCGAAAAGGGTTGTAAGCAAGGTGTCATCCGGAATAATGTGGGATGATAATCCGGACCAGCCGTCGGGAATCATAAGCGTATCTATTGCAGAGGTGCCGGCATATAATGCTGTTATCACTGAGGTTGATCCGGGAGTATAAATCTGTGGCCCGGAAAACCATTCTGCTGTTGCAAAAAATGATTCTCCCGACGCTTCAGAATAAACCATCCATACAAGCGAATCGCCGGAGTAGAATCCGTCCTTTGTGGTAGTGGAAACGTCATCTCCGTAAAGGAAAAAACTGTTTTGGGAAAAGAACTCCGAAGGGAAGGCTCCACCGCATCCGAAGTGTGGCGCTGCAGGATAAAAAACTCCGATGGTGTATGGCTCTTCCAACAGGATATTATCAAGAAAAACCGGTATATCATTAATAACGGTTATTTTATGAAAACCACCATAATACAGCGGGCTCCATCCGGATGGAAGTTCCTTTACTTCAATGGTTTTAGTTGCAACGGGGCCTGTTCCACAGGCATTTTTACCACGACAGGAAATCGTGGCTGTTGCTGCACTGTTGTCAAATGAAAGTGTGATGTTTTTACTTGTTGTGGCACTTGCATGAAATCCTTCAGGGAAAGTCCAGAGATAACTTGTGGCATTTGGAATTACTGAGCTGAAATATGGAATGGCATTTTCAGTTTGATAGACATCGTTTTTTCCGGCAATCAGTCCTGCAAAGACAACCGGATTTTTCGACGTTATTTGCTTTTCACATCCCGAAGATTCGCCACACTCATTGAAGGCTTCAACATTGAGAGTAAATACTCCGGTCGAAAGGAAATCAATTGTGATAAAGGGGACTGTTGTGGACCACTGCTCTTCGCCGAGGCTCCAGAGATAGGATGTAGCTCCTGTATTTTCATCTACACTGAAGTAGATATTTGTTGCTCCGTTGCACACCTCTGCCGGTCCATCGATGATATCTATTGTGGCCGGTGGCGGATCCACCTCCAGAGTTACATAAGCCCAGTCTCCTGCTCCACAGGCATTCCATGCTCGGCAGCCAATTTCTCCGGAAGTAAATCCCTGTGCGAGAGTCAGTAGTATTGCAGTACTGTCGGAATCACCCATACATCCTTCAGGCAGGTTCCATTCATAATATTCGGCATTAATTACAGGGGAAGCTTCAACAACGACCCCGTTTTCGCCGGTACAGATGTGCTGGGGAACTGAGATCCCTGCAGTAACACCTGCAGCGCTGTTTACCCGGATGAGGTTTTCAAATACGGTAGTATCACTTCCAAAGTCATTGAAATGAATCAGTGTGACATCATAAACTCCGGCAGCAAAATAATTTACAAAGATATTTTCATTTGAAGTTATGGATGGTGAGCCACCTTCAAAAATCCATTTCCTGCTGTTATAGATTCCGGTGGTAACATCGGAAAAAAAAACACCTCCCGGAAGGCAAATTGTACTGTCGGAGACCTCGATGGAGGCAGAAATACTCTCCGGCTGCCCGGCAAGTATAAAGGCCTGATCATGCTGAAGATTACTGATATCAATAGTGATATTCCCGGATGTGTTGGTGATAAGCTCCCGTGAAAGAAAAGTACCGTCGGAGCCGGCATAACGGTCGAGATAATAGTAGCCCAGAGGATGTGTTCCCAGGTCTATGCTGCCGCTTTCTACCGGGGCAGGGATTCCGTTTTCTGAAAGATATACATGATTATAGTTGATATGCTGCACCCAGCCATAAGTTACTGAATCGTTGGCGGTGGCATAACATCGTATCAGTGCCCCATAATTTCCAAACTCATACTCTTCGATGCTCATATATCCGTTGCCCACATTTTCACAATGTATCACATGCTCTCCGGCAGGCAGGGGAATCGTATAATCTGTATTAACCTCCGCATTCTGTTCAAGCATGAGTACGCCATCAACAGAAATCCTTATTTTGGAGAAAAACTCAATGGATCCTGTCCGGACCGTAAATGTCCCGGCCTCGTCATAATCCACGATAAAATGCGGCGGGTTCCGATAGCTGCTGAACCCGTATCCATAGAGCATGGAAGCGAGCTCACGGCGGTCAGGAATCATAATCCCGTTTCTTCCCACATTAAAATAATCCTCCTCATGCGGCACAAAAGTTTGCTGAAGCCCCGGGATTATTGTAAGGTCAGTTTTTTCATCGCTGCTCACCGGAGGCAATTCCGGTGTCGTGGTATGAATTTGTGTCATTAATCCTGAGAAAGTTGCAGGCCCTTTAAACTGATGGTACAAATTGTATTCATCGATGTATTGCGACCAGAACCAAGGCATTGCAGCCACAAAAGACCCCGAAAACAGCGATGCCCACATGGTATTATGCATATGCAATCCTGTCGGATCATCACTATAATTGTTGGTATGGTAAACATGAAGATTGAACTCAGCCATTGAAGCCGGTTTTTCATAATCGTTGAGCAGCTCCTGTGTTTTTCGGTATACCTCATAATCCACATCCTGCTGACTATAATACCGGTGACCCTGCGTAAAGTCGATATTCTGAAGAGCCCAGGTATTGGGGCTTACATTATGATCCATAAATGAAGTACTTACAGGCCGCTCATAGTTGTCGTAAGTGTGCAGGTACTGAGCCATTTCATTATGCCAGTTCACCACATCATTCTGATGGCCGGCATAGCCATCTACGCCATCTACTTCATTAAAAAGCTCCCATGCAATAAGATTGTTGTATGCGCCCCATCGTGCAAGGATATAACGCAGTTTACGCTTAAAGAAATACCGGGCATCATCATTAACAAAAAATTGCCATGGATATTCACACGGTCCGCCCTGCACCGTTGAGTAAGGATTGTAATTCCAGCTGGGGTATCCTGTTACAATGAATGCCTGTGCACTGTTAAGACATAACTGGACTTTTATGCCTTTTTCACGGGTCATTTCCAGAAACCAGTCGAGCCACCAGGCACGATTCATCCTACCGGTGTAATAACCTACCGGACCGGCATTATTCCATTCTATCTGAAAAGTATATACAGTAAACCATATGCGCACAAGGTTGCAATTATTGGCTGCCAGGCTATCGGTCCAGCGGTCGAAATCAGAATACTGATAATCGGCAACCCAGCCCATATTTTCACCAACACCCAGAAAAACATCTCCTGCATCGGAGTGCAGGTAGTTGCCGTCGAAAGCATAAAATCCATCATTGGATGAGGATGATACGTGGAGCGTGTCGGTTTGTGAAACAGTTGTGCCGTTTTGGTCAGTGAGAGTGAATTTAAAGGTATAGGTTCCCGGATTTTCGGGAGCGAAGCGAATGCGCCATTCTGCAGATCCCGGAGGTGAGAGGGTATCGGGCGAGACTAGCGTATAGGGTATCATATAGAAACCATTGGTATTGATGTTTTCACCGCCTGGAGCAGTGAAAGTGGCAAAAAGAGATACTTCTTCCGCACTGTAGGGATTGGAGTAGGAAGCATTAATATCCACAACATATTCAGCAATATTGTAACAAGCCACCGTATCGGGCCCCGACCAGGAATTAATTACCGGCTGGGCTGAAAGTGAACAGGAGATAAATAACCCTGCGAAGTACAATATTAATTTTCGATGTAGCACGACATAAAGATAATGGTTTTCGGAATACTGTTTTCAGAGGTGTTTTCAAAAAAAAAGAAAAGCCCGAATGCATATGCACCAGGCTGTCTTTTGGAATGAAGCTTCTCAGTTTTCATTCCGAGGTTTTTTGTTTTCCGCTTCGAAAATAGTGAAAAGCAGTTAGCTGAACAAATGTTCATGAAAATGATTATGCGATTATTGTTTTCCAAAAGCCAGATTCGAAATTAATTATGATGACTTTTTTTATTGGTTAATAACACTATGTGTATCATATAGTGTGTGGTACAGGTTTCAGATTTTTTTGTTTTTACTATCTTTACTTCACAGACATTCTTGTGAATTTATTAACCAATCGACACGAACAACCTGACAACAGTTTGAATTGATGCAAAAATGTGGGTAGTGTTATATATTACAACTGTATAAGAGACTATTATGGCCGGAAAAAAGCAATTTAGTGAAGCAGATCGGATTATCAGATCATTGGAGGATGGTTTTTTAAGAGCTGATAATAATGGTTTTATTGTGATGGCAAATGAGGCTATTGCTGAAATGTGTGGTTATGAGAATCCGGAAGAGATGATCGGATTGCACATGAAAGATTTGTATGCAAACCCATCGGAAAGAGACCATCTTATAGCAGAAATTCTGGAAAAAGGTAAAATAGTTAACCAAAAAGTTGAGCTATTACGGCAGGATGGCTCATCGTTCATGAGTTTATGTAATATAAAATCATTCTACAATGATAGTGGAAGCAGGGTTGGAACTGAAGGGGTAATCAGAGACATCACGGAAATACATCGCACTGAAGAGGAGCTGGATCACGCTAATAAGGTTCTTGGCGCTATTCGTAGTGTGAATCAAATGATAAATGTTGAAAAAAATCCCGCTAAACTATTGAAAGGCATCTGTGAAAGTCTCACAAAAGACAGAGGTTATCATAATGTTTGGATTATGCAACTTGATGACAAAGGACTCTTCAAATCTGTTTTTCAATCCGGTTTGGGAAAGGAATTTCAACAGGTTGAAAGAATGCTTAAAAAGGGCGATTTTACCAGCTGTGCCATAAAAACCCTGAAACAAAAAGATATTGTGGTGATTTCAAATCCAAAGGAAAAATGCAGTGATTGTCCTTTGGCAAAGCTTTATGAAGAGCGGGGGGCTATGGCAGCGCCAATTTATCATAATAAGAAGTTATATGGTCTGATTACCGCATCAATCCCGCGAAAGTTCCTTACTCAATACGATTTTCATCTTTTTAAAGAAGTTGCAGATGATATCGGGCTTGCTTTGGATAGCATTGAAGCAAAAGAGCAGAGCAGGAGATTAACAGAAGTTGTAAACTCATTGCCTCAGCCGATATCTTTAGTTTCTCCTGATTACAGATATGTTGCAGTAAATAAGGTATATGCAGACTATTTTCAGGTGTCGACAGAGGAGATAACCGGGGCAACAATAAGTGAATTTTTAGGCGAAGATGTTTTTTACAGTACTGTTAAGCCAAACCTTGAAAAATGTTTACAGGGCGATATTGTCGAGTATGAAGTACAAACAGAATTTGCAGGACGAGGTAAGGTATGGATGCATATGGAGTATTATCCATATTATGATGAGAATGGTCAGATTTCCGGTGTAATGTCACATGGAACTGATATTACTGATCGCAAAAAGGCAAGCGAGAAAATTATCGCATCCAATCAGCAGCTTGCTGCCAGTGAACTGGAATTAAAGGCTGCGATTCATCAACTTCGGGAAAGTGAGCTTAAATTAAAAAACATTATAGATAACAGTACCAATCTGTTCTATTCTCATTCACCGGACCATAAACTCAGCTTTGTGAGTCCTCAGGTACGTCATTATCTTGGATGTGAACCGGAAGAGGCGATGAGAGAATGGACTAATTTCATTACTGATAACCCGATTAACCGGATAGGTGTTGAGCGCACACAAAAAGCTATAGAAACAGGAGAACGACAACCCACGTATGAGCTGGAACTGAGAAGAAAAGATGGTAGTACATTGTTTGTGGAAGTAAGGGAAGCACCGGTCGTTGAAAATGGAAAAGTAGTATCTGTTGTGGGTTCTTTGGCTGATATCTCTGACCGAAAAATTGCAGAGAGAAACTTATTGGAGGCCAAAGAGAAAGCGGAAGAGAGTGACCGCCTGAAATCTGCTTTCCTCGCAAATATGAGCCATGAGATCCGAACTCCCATGAATGGAATCCTTGGGTTTGCAAACCTTCTGAACGATACAACTCTTTCCAGCGATGATCAACAACGATATATCAGTATTATTGAGCACTCCGGTGAGCGAATGTTGAACATCATTAATGATATTATCGATATCTCCAAAATTGAATCTGGTCTGATGGAGGTTAATATCTCCCAGGTGAATATTAATGAGCAACTCAATAATCTTCTCTCATTCTTTGAACCGGAGGCTGAGCGCAAAAATCTTGATCTGGTATTAAAGGGCAAGGTGCCTGAAGATAAAGCGATTGTTAAGACAGATGGTGAGAAAGTGATGGCAACCCTTACAAATCTGATTAAGAACGCAATAAAGTATACAGACCATGGTGTTATTGTATTCGGCTGCAACCTAAAGGAATATGATGATTCGCTCTTTCTGGAATATTATGTTAAGGACACGGGAATCGGTATTTCAGAGAAAAAGCGGAAAGCTATTTTTGAGCGTTTTATTCAGGAAGATATTGAAGATATTCATGCGCGGCAAGGCGCAGGATTAGGACTCTCGATTTCACAGGCGTATGTGAAAATGCTCGGAGGAGAGATCTGGCTGGAGAGTGAAAAGGGTGTTGGTTCGGTGTTCTATTTTACCATCCCTTGTGGTGATGTGAAAGATAATGAGAAGCCTGTTGATTCTGAATTGACGCCACCCAACGATTCAAAAATCCGCAAATTAAAGATTATTGTTGCAGAGGATGACCAAACATCCAAAGATTATATTTCTATTATTATTGGTGACTTAGCAAGGGAAATAATTTTTACCGCCACCGGTGCAGATACTGTTGAGGAATGTCGCAAAAATCCTGATACAGACTTGATTTTGATGGATATTCAAATGCCTGATATGAATGGTTATAACGCTACAGAGGAAATCAGGCGATTTAATACGGATGTAAAAATTATTGCACAAACTGCTTATGGTCTCTCCGGTGATAAGGAAAAATCAATAAAAGCAGGTTGTAACGCATATATACCAAAG
>PKSY01000133.1 GCA_002869405.1 Marinilabiliales bacterium | reverse complement strand
TGTTTTCTCCTTCATCCGATCTTGGATTGTAGACTTTTTTAATTATTTGGTACGCGGTGTCCCGCGGTGTTTCCGCAGTGTTTCGCAGGGTTTTTATTGAATGTTAAAAATTCGTTTGAGACGAAAACCCTACGGGTTTTATTTGCCGCGAGAATCGTCCATGTGCTATTGAGACACAAATCCTAACGGATTTTATCGTTTCAGGAACCAGTATCCATTATACCAACAGCAGAATATCCAATTGATACCGTGAAGGCATTCCTTAAAATCTTTCTCTTTAGGTTGAATAATATATTTGGATAGTTTTTTTTACCGCTAAGGTGCAAAGGTCGACGCAAAGCTTAACTACCTGGTGTTATTAAAGTTGCTAAGCATCCATGCGAGCTTCACTGATTGTTTTTTATGGATATGATTAAAGGTTGAAAGGAGTCTGCTTTTTGCAAGATGCTAAGCAACCGGGACCTATTTTCTGCGTAGCAGCAATCCTGAAAGTTTTCGGGACTCCGCGCTCCTCTGCGAATAACTCTAAAATCAATTGATGATTAGAAGAGATTGCTTGAAGATTTAAATGTGATTAATCAAGGAAAACTAAAAAAACTCCGTGTAATTATTTTATACAACAATCCTCCTTCGCTAAAGCTCCGGAGGATACAAAAAAAAGGGGCCGCCTGACTGGCTGGCCCCTCCATTACCTAATCCCTCAACCAAAATGAAACATCGCAGTACGTGGTGTACTGCTTAGAATAGATTACAAAGATAGGGCAACTTTTTACATATGCAATAGAAACTTAAAAAAAAATTCACTTTTTTACATATTTTAAAATATCTGTTGTATAGTAATTTTTTTTATGTGTTTGATATGACTTTGAAAATCAGTCTACTGAAAATTGTGACAACTTTCCATTAACTTGTATTTAAATTCCGCTGTTTTATGGGAACCCTTTTTTTTCTATTTGGGTCTTTATAAATGTACTACCTTTGCTATATGTGGTATGATTTATGTAAGGTTTTAACAAAAAGAAATATTATGAAAAAAACTGTACTCCTATTCTCATTTCTGTTTTTCGTATCAGCAATTTTTGCACAATCAATCCTCTTTTATGATCATGATGGTAACATGATTGATAATGGAAGCACTATTGAGCTGCTGGACGAGCCTACCGTAGGTGAAATTCTTTTCGAGATGAATATTCAAAACTCTTCTGATGGTGAAATGAATATTTATTGTAAGAAAATCCATGTTTCGGTTATGGATGAAACTATGAATGTATTCTGTTGGGGAATGTGTTTTGGTCCCGATACCTATGTATCTCCTAGTCCTTTGACAATAGCTGCAGGCGAAACTACTGCAGATGGTATTTTTTCCGGTCATTACATGCCCGGCGGTGTTGAAGGTCCTACAACAGTACAATATGTGTTCTTTGATGAAGCAAATCCAAATGATTCATCCTACGTTACTGTCCGTTACGTAGGCGGTTTCACCGGTTTGAATAACTTCGAAAATCAAGTTTCTGAAATATATCCTAACCCCGCAACTGATTACAGTACAATTGATTTTAATCTTAATTATAACACTTCTGCAAGCATCATACTTACAGATCTTACAGGAAGTAGAGTAAAAGAGATTTCTTTAGAAGGAAACCGGGGCTCAGCAATTATTGATGTAAATGATTTATATAGCGGTGTTTATTTTTATACCATCATAACTGATGGACAAGCACTGAAAACGGGTAAGCTTGTTGTAAAATAAGCATTTTCATACATTGGGATTTTGGTTAATTACGAAAAAAGAGGCGGATATTTTAAATCCGCCTCTTTTATTAGAACCTCACGGCCGTGAGGCTCAATGTTTAAAACATTTTCTCCTCCTCCGATCAACCAGGCACATCATTGTGACCAATATTTGCTATGTATATGCATAATTAATTTCAAAGGAAGACTGTTGTTATCATGTCATGGTTTATAGAAATGCTTTGCGGAACACTTCCACATAATCAAGCTTTTCCCAGGCAAAGAATGTTACCTTTTTAAAGAATTTACCGGGGCAATCTTCCTTTGTGTAGGTATCTTCATCATCATAATAAACTTCAACTTCTTTATCATACACGTCGCGGCCAAAGTGACCATAGGCAGCAGTGGCTTTAAAGACGGGATTCTGAAGCCCAAGTCGTTTTACAATAGCATAAGGTCGCAGATCGTAAATCTCTTTCAGTTTAATAGCTATCTCGCCATCTGAAAGCTCTGTTTTGTTTGTGCCGTAAGTATTTACATATACACCAACAGGCTCAGCAACTCCAATGGCATAGGCCACCTGAATCTGAACTTTATCAGCAATGCCTGCAGCCACAAGATTCTTTGCAATATGTCGCGCTGCATATGCTGCGCTGCGGTCAACTTTAGAAGAGTCTTTTCCTGAAAATGCACCACCACCGTGGCTGGAAACACCGCCATAGGTATCTACAATGATCTTTCGTCCTGTAAGTCCTGTGTCGCCGTGAGGGCCACCTACCACAAACTTTCCGGTGGGATTCACGAGAATTCGTGCATCACAAATATTCAGTGCTCTGACACGTTCAGGAAGCAGCTTCTCAACTCTGGGAAGCAGAATCTCCTTTATGTCTCTTGTGATCTTGTCATGCATGGTTTTGTCAGCAGCTTTACGTGCTGTTTCGCTGTTGTTCTCAGGTTTTCTGAACTCATCATGCTGCGTGGAGACAACTATTGTGTCGATGCGTACCGGGTTATCATTTCCGTCATACTCAACAGTTACCTGTGCTTTTGAATCAGGAGCCAGGTAAGTCATATGTACTCCGTATTTACGTATTTCGGCAAGTTCCTGAAGCAGTATATGAGACAGCTCAATTGGCAATGGCATATAATTGTCCATCTCTTTACATGCATAACCGAACATAATGCCCTGATCGCCGGCACCCTGCTCTTCATCACTCTCGCGTTTCACCCCCTGAAATATGTCATCCGACTGTTCGTGAATTGTGGAAATTACACCACAGGAATCTGCATCAAACCGATACGATGCCTTGGTATAACCAATCTCACGGATAGTCTCTCTAACAATGTTCTGGATGTCAACATAACCATTGGTTCGTACTTCACCACTGCAAACTACCAACCCTGTTGTTGTAAGCGTTTCACAGGCTACTTTTGAAGTTTTCTCATGACGCAGAAATTCGTCCAGCAGCGCATCGCTGATCTGGTCCGCCACTTTGTCAGGATGTCCTTCACTTACTGATTCTGAAGTGAATAAATACCCCTTGTTAATGCTTTTTGATTGCATAGTTATAAATTTTAAAAATAACATGTGATTGGGTAATAACGACAAATTATTCAAGCCGCCCTTAACGGTAAAAACCGCTAAACCCAATCGGGTTTATAAAAAGGGGAAGTTTGGGAGATTGTTAATAAGGTAAAAACCGTTTTAGCATTATTTTACCGTGGTTGCAATCAGACAAATCTTTCCACATGCCGCAAAATTAGAAAAATAATTTATAAAAACAGTACCGGCTCTTATTTTGTCAGATTCCGGAACAGCTCTTCCAGCTTTCCTTCCTCCTTTTTCATGGAGAGTACCTCTATATTCTCATCCACAGCATAGCGGAAAATCAAAGGCCTGACATCTGAGTCACCTGATGATTCAATGAAGTAGATGTTTTCGCCTTCACCCTTCCGGACATTATTAACACCCTTTAAGGCTTTAAGTTTACCAACAGGCGTTTCTCCGTTAAATTCCACAACAATAGTTATGGTATTTACATCTGAACCTGAAAGCTCGCTAATATGCTTATCA
Organism: Marinilabiliales bacterium; assembly: GCA_002869405.1. GTDB lineage: Bacteria > Bacteroidota > Bacteroidia > Bacteroidales > BM520 > BM520. Next base: position 6,446 of record PKSY01000133.1, on the reverse strand, counting down.
GCAACAATATTTCCTTTATTGATGATTACAGCCCTCTTACACATAGCTTCTACTTCCTGCATAATGTGAGTGGAGAGAATAACTGTTTTCTGCTTTCCGACCTCTGTAATCAGGGAGCGAATCTCTGCAAGCTGGTTGGGGTCTAACCCGGATGTGGGTTCATCAAGGATTAATACTTTGGGGTCGTGAATTAGTGCCTGCCCCAGACCGACACGCTGCCTGTAGCCCTTCGATAATGCACCAATCTTCTTGTGTCTCTCGTTGCCTAACCCTGTAATGTCTATAATTTCAACAATTCGCTTTTGTCTGTTTTCAATGTGATGAAGACCGGCAATAAACTCCAGATATTCACGTACATACATCTCCTGATACAGCGGGTTCTGCTCCGGAAGATATCCAATCATCTTTTTTATTGCAAGGTTGTCACCATGTATACTCTCTCCATACACAGTAACGTCTCCCGATGTTGGAGGAAGGTAGCAGGTGATAATTTTCATAAGCGTAGATTTTCCGGCGCCGTTAGGTCCCAGTAAACCCACAACTTCCCCCGGAATGATTTCCAATGAAATGTTATCCAGTGCTTTCTGCGTTCCGTAAATTTTTGTGATATCTTTTACAACAATCGACATATTCCTTTGCTTTAGGCCGCAAAAGTACGAAAATCCTGAAACGTCATTCAGAAGTTAAGCCTTTCTCGCAGGGTTTTATATCCACTTCGGCTTGCCGGAACTGTTACACCTGACTTCAGCATCACCTGATAGTCATCTTTTGTGTAGGGTTCTATACGGTCAATACAATCAATATTAATGATAAAAGAGCGATGAATCCTTACAAATACGGATTGCGGGAGGTTCGATTCATAAAACTTCATTGTTTTTTGTTTGATGAACTGGCTTTCAGAAGTATGGATAAGAACGTAATCATCCGCAGCCTCCAGATATTGTATGTCGTTTACAGGAATTATCTCCACATGGGAACCATTTTTAACTACCACCCGGTTGAGCTCTTCATCTTTGTTTTCCGGTTTTTCCGGCAATTTTGGCCCCGTCGTTTCTCCCTTTCCGAGTTTTGATACAACTTTTTCCACAGCCTGATTAAAGCGCTGAGGATTATATGGTTTCAGAAGATAATCCACTGCATTGAGCTCGAAAGCTTTTAACGCATATTCATCATGGGCAGTGCTGAAGATTATTTGTGGCGGGGTTTCAAGTAATTCCAATAACTCAAATCCATTCACCCTGGGCATCTGAATATCCAGAAAAATCAGCTCCGGCTGATGTTGAGTGATTGATTTGAAAGCTTCAAAACCATCATTGCATTCATCAGCAATTTCAATCATTGGCCATTTTTCAAGAAACCGACGAATGATCTGTCGTGCCAATGGCTCATCATCAATAATTAAGGTTTTAATTTTATTTGTCATATTAATTGTTTTCAGGAAACCGGAACTTGTAGCGTAACCAAAAAGAGTTGTTGCTGTTTTTCTGTTGCCAGGATGCCGTCGCGCGGGTATAGAAGCTGCAAGCGCTTTTTGATATTTTCAAGCCCTACACCGCGTCCCTTTTTAGGTTGCACGGCCGTTGGGTCAAAGCTGTTCTCCAGGTTAATGATCAGCAAGTTTGCATTGATTTTACACTTTAATGTTATTTCGCACTCTCCGGAAGTTTCATATGCCCCGTGTTTTAAAGCATTCTCCAGAAGAGGCTGTATAATAAGCCTTGGCACCATTACCGTTCCGCAGTTTTTACATACGCTTTTTGTGTATTTTATTCTGTTTCCAAAACGTGTTCTTTCAATGTCCATGTATCTGTCACAAACCTCAAGCTCTTCTTCCAGTGTATGTAGCTGTTTGTCGCGGGTGTTAATAGAAAATCGCAAAAAATCTGATAGTTTTATTGTCATATCATATGCTGCCTCAGGATCCGACATTGTAAGTGCACTGATAGAGTTAAGGCTGTTAAATAGAAAATGTGGATTTATCTGTGACCAAAGCATATTCAATTCCTGCTCGGCAATGTTGCTGCGAAGTTTTTCCTCCTTGATTTTTCTTTCTGAGAAATCACGAAAAACAATGATATTATGGTAAATAATGGTGAGTATAATGAAAACAAAGAATCCGAACATCAGCCGGTAGGGCAGGGCTACCGTGAATAGCGTGCGGTAACTGTCACTTTTTTCAGCAATCAGCCATACCACTCCGCCTGAAAAGAGCTGCCAAAGCACGACAATCATTATTCCGGAAAGGAAAATTCCGGCCCAGCGCTCAGCAGCAAATGCTTTCTCGTTTTTTGAGGCAGTGGTAATATGCCAGATGCCAATTCCCAATGCATACAGAAAACTTATCTGCACAATGCTGTCGAGAATTCTTAACCACATTGGCATATCGCCTGCAAGAGCAATAAGGAAAAAGTGGGCTGCCAATACAGCAACCCACACAAGGCTATAAAGTATGATGTTTTTCCTGTTATTTGTTATTGGGTTAAGCATACCACTAAATTAATAACTTTTAATCTCTCCGCCGCCAAAAATTGCAGCACCTTTAATAACCAGTATGCCGTCATCCTGTTTTTCAGGGTCGTGAATTATGTTCCTTTTATCGGTGATTGCACCAAAAATTGCAGTTGTCTCGATTCGTAAATTCCATGTTGGAGGGATAATAATTGTAGATCCGCCAAAAACATATGCTACTTCAATGACATTTCTTCCAGGAGCGAGTTTGGCTTTTGTGAGGTCGATCTCTGACCCGCCGAAGATGGATGTTATCTTTCCGCCTCTGAAATTCTGGCTGGTATAAATTCGTTCTCCGCCTCCAAAGATATTCACATCATCAAAGAAGTCATCTGACCCCTGATTGCCTGAAACAGAAACATCTCTGATTTTGCGGCGAATCTCTCCGAAACGCGTCAGTAGCAATATTCACAGGAAGATGAGAATCAGTGGCCAGAAAGTACCTGTATAATCAGGGATATCCCAGATTCGCGGTATGAGGAAAAACACACCTATTGAAAAAATTATCCAGGTACCGAAGTTATGATCTCTTCTGAAAATGCCTACTGTACCAATAGCAATAAGCAGCATAGGCCAGGAAATAATGATATATCGCAGGTTGTCAGGAATAAACCCCATGGAGTTCAGCAGCAAAATTGCACCTACACCTATTAAAACTATTGCTGTGGCTACCACTGTCGACGGCTGACCTTTGTGATTATGGTGGTTTCTGAATTGGTCACGACCGTCGCGACCTGTTACTCTGTTTTGATTTTCTGTATTCATAGCGTAAATATTTTTTGTTATGAGGCAAAAGTAACCTGATGCAGGAAGGCTGAAAAGTCATTTTCGGTACTCCTGCGAAATAAATCGGTGAATGGCGAAAACAAGGTTGGTGACAGTTTTTTTGTATATAGTCGCTTAATTATTTGTGATTTATAAAATATCAGACTATTTTTGCACCCCTTTTTAGGGATAGTATAGTTTTATATAGCGACAAAAGAAAACAACAAGATGAACACGCTTAGTTACAAGACTGTTTCCGCAAACAAGGAAACTGTAAAGAAAGAGTGGGTTATTGTTGATGCTGAGAATGAAGTTTTGGGCCGCCTGGCATCCAAGATTGCAATTGTACTCAGAGGTAAACATAAACCTTCATTCACACCACATGTAGACTGTGGTGACAACGTTATTGTAATCAATGCCGAGAAGATTAAACTTACCGGCTTGAAATGGGACCAAAAGGAATATCTGCGTCATAGCGGTTACCCCGGCGGGCAGAGCATCACTACAGTACGTGAAATGCTGGCTAAAAAGCCTGAGGCTATCGTTGAGAAAGCAGTAAAAGGTATGCTTCCTAAAAACCGTCTCGGAGCTCAGTTGCTTCGTAATCTTAAGGTTTATACCGGTACTGAGCATCCGCATGAAGGCCAGAATCCAAAGGTTCTTAATCTTAACACCATAAAATAATTATCGATGGAAGTAATTAACAAAATTGGCAGAAGGAAAAAAGCGGTAGCCCGTATTTACCTCACTGAAGGTAGCGGCCAGATTATCGTGAACAAAAAAGATTTTAAAGAGTATTTCCCAATCGCTACTTTACAGTACGTCGTACGTCAGCCTTTTATCATCACTGAAACTGAAGGTAAATACGATGTTAAAGTAAACCTCGACGGTGGTGGGTTTAAAGGACAATCAGAAGCACTTCGTCTCGCTATCAGCCGCGCACTGGTTGAAATCAACGAAGAGTATCGTCCTGCTCTCAAGGCTCAGGGCCTTATGCGTCGTGATCCACGTATGGTTGAACGTAAAAAACCGGGTCAGCCTAAAGCTCGTAAGAAATTCCAGTTTAGTAAACGTTAATTTAATATTCAACTGATATTGCAGTTACGTTTAGTATCTAAATTGCCGGGACTTATCCCAGAGGACAACTACCCGGTGATTGCAATTCAAAGAAAGTAAACTAACTTAAAAAAAATCACATGTCCAGAGTAAGTTTTGAAGATTTATTAGATGCAGGTGTACACTTCGGTCACCTCAAAAGAAAGTGGAACCCAAACATGGCTCCTTATATTTTTATGGAGCGCAATGGTATTCACATCATCGACTTATATAAAACACAAGCGAAAGTAGATGAAGCTGCCAATGCAGTGAAGCAAATTGCCAAATCAGGAAAGAAAATCCTTTTTGTCGCTACCAAAAAACAGGCAAAAGAAATCGTTGCAGAAGAGGTAAAACGTGCCAATATGCCATACGTTACTGAACGTTGGCCCGGTGGTATGCTCACTAACTTCGTTACAATCCGTAAAGCTGTACGGAAAATGACTTCCATCGACAAGATGATGTCTACCAGTACTTACAAAACACTTTCAAAGCGCGAACGTCTTCAGATTACACGTGAACGTGCCAAACTGGAGAAAACTCTGGGTAGTATCTCCGAACTTAATCGTCTGCCTTCAGCTCTCTTTATCGTTGATATCCTTAAAGAAAAAATCGCTGTCGCAGAAGCTAAAAAATTGAATATCCCGACTTTTGCTATCGTGGATACCAACTCTAACCCTAACGAAGTTGACTTCCCGATTCCTGCCAACGACGATGCTTCTAAATCTATCGCTCTTATTGTTAGAACTATGGTGGATGCAATCATCGAAGGAAATACAGAAAGAAAACTGGAACGCGACAAGCGTCAGGCTGAAGAGGATGTAATGAAAGCTGAAGCAAAAGCCGCAAGAGCTAAGGCTGCTGAAAAGGCTGCAGCTAAAAAAGAGGAAGCTAAGCAGGATGAAAATACTGCTCAGGAAGACTCTGTTGAAGAATAAATTAACTATTTCGTTTCACCTAATATAAGGGCAAGATAATGACTAAAATAACTGCTCAGGAGGTTAACAACCTCAGAAAAATTACCGGTGCCGGTATGATGGATTGTAAAAAGGCACTCGTTGAAGCAGAAGGTAATGTTGAAAATGCAATTGAAATCCTTCGTAAGAAAGGTCAGAAAGTAGCTAATAAGCGCGCTGACAAAGAAGCTTCTGAAGGAATCGTTATAGCTAAAACTGCTGAAGGCAGCAAATTCGGTGTAGTATTTAAACTGAGCTGTGAAACTGACTTCGTAGCCAAAAATCAGGATTTCGTGGATTTCGCGAATGCACTGATGGATACTGCTATCGCTAATAAGCCTGCTACAGCTGCTGAATTTACAGCACTGAAACTCGATGGTCTGACCATTGAAGAGAAAATTACTGAGATGATCGGTAAAACAGGTGAGAAAATGGCTATCGAACAGTATGAGATTCTCGAAGCTGAACACGTTGCTGCCTACAATCACAATGGTAACAAGCTTGCTTGTATCCTTGGAATGAATAAAGAGGTTGCTGATGTTGAGAAAATCGGTCATGAAATCGCTATGCAGGTAGCTGCTATGGCTCCTGTTGCTGTTGATGAAAATGGTATTTCTCAGGAAGTTATCGACAAAGAGCTTGAGATCGCAAAAGACCTCGTTCGCCAGGAAGGTAAACCTGAAGATATGGTTGATAAAATCGCTCAGGGTAAACTCAATCGTTTCTTCAAAGAGAATACGCTCCTTAACCAGGTTTTCGTACGTGATGGTAAGAAAACTGTTGCTCAGTACCTCAAAGAGTGTGATGCTGACCTTACAGTTACTGCTTTCTACCGCGTTATGCTTGGTGAGTAATCAGAATAAAGATCCTTTTCATATAAACCGCTTTCCTTTGGGAGGCGGTTTTTTTTGTATCCTCCGAAGCCTTGGCGAAGGAGGATCCCCCCCCTAAATCCATCCCCCTAAATCCCCCCAAGGAGGGACTTTTGCTTCGAATTGTGGTTTAATGGTAAAATGAATTGATGTGCTCTTTGTGCCCTCAATTCCCCCTTGGGGGTTAGGGGGATTCTCTGTGCCCTCAATTCCCCCTTGGGGGTTAGGGGGAATCTCTGTGCACTCAACT
>PKSY01000034.1 GCA_002869405.1 Marinilabiliales bacterium | reverse complement strand
TTTTTAAAAAAAATCATCCTATAACCTAAACCGATTTAGTATTTTTCTTTACTTTGTAAAACAAAACTGTTAAAGCACCTAACGGTACACTGATAAAGAAAAACACCATGAAAAGAATTTTTATTCTGACCCTGTTTTGTATAACACTGGGTTTCATAGCACAAGGACAAGAGATAACCATCACGGGATCTGTTACGTCATCGGATGATAACCAGGGTTTACCCGGAGTAACAGTAGTGATAAAAGGAACTACAAAAGGAACTACTACAGATTTTGAGGGAAAATACACCATTGATGCGGCTTCAGGTGATGTTCTGCAGTATTCATTTTTGGGATATACACCACAGGAATTTACTGTTGGTGCTCACAGCGTAATCGATATTGTGCTTTTTCCTACGGCCCGTAATCTTGATGCTGTTGTGGTTACTGCACTTGGTATCAAGCGCGAAAACAGAGAAGTCGGGTATACGACAGAGTCTTTTGCAGGGGAAGATATAGAACGCAGTAATTCAAATAGTGTACTGACAGCCATGAGCGGTCGTTCTGCAGGTGTACAGATTTCATCTCCCGATGGTGTTGAAGGTGGTTCTACACGAATAACAATCCGTGGTAACAACAACCTCACATCCAAGAACCAACCTCTTATCGTGGTGGATGGGGTGCCGTTGGAAAATGATCCGGGACTTACAGACATTGGTCGTGGCCAGGACTGGGGTTCAGCAATAAATAACATCAATCAGGCAGACATTGAAAGCATCAATATTCTTAAAGGGCCTACAGCATCGGCGCTTTACGGATCCAGAGGAGCCAATGGCGTAGTGCTGATCACTACAAAAAGAGGACGAAAACAAAAAGGGCTGGGTATAAATTACAGCGTTTCCTATAAACATACCAACCCTTACCGTTACCGTGATGTACAAAACACCTATGGTGCCGGCGGGCCACTGACTACGGCAGAACCAACCTTTATGCAGGATGAGGAAGGAAACCTCATTTATCCAACTTCAGTGCACTCCGACAACGGTCCGTTCGGCATGTCCACGGCAGCCCTTTTCGGATATTATGGCACCGCAGCATCATGGGGACCAAAAATGGAGGGTCAGATGATCCAATGGTGGGATGGTGAGCAAAGACCTTATTCACCTCAGCCTGATAACATCAAACTCTATTTTCAAAACGGCCATACTACAAATCATAATATCTCATTCTCCGGAGGAAATGATAATGGAACCATTCGTGTCTCTCTCTCCCGCACCGACCATGAAGCTATCATCCCCAACAGTAATTATGATCAAACCACAATAAACCTGGGTTCCAATATTAATATCAGCGAAAAGGTAAAAGCCGACGTGGCTGTATCCTATATTAATTACAATCGTTTAAACACACCCAATCTTGGTGAATCGTACAGCTCTTTTAGCAAAGGAAACCTCTACTGCTGGCCGAGAAGCTGGAAAGGTCTTGAAGCCGACTATTACGCCAACCAGGACGGAACCAGGAATGACTGGGGCGGGAACTATCCTTTCTGGTATCTTTCACCATATACCTGGTGGGATTTTTACAACCACAATACAACCCTTGCACGTGATAAAATCATCGGATCATTTGCACTCATATATGATATCACATCATGGCTGCAGGCCACAGGCCGTGTTGGAATGGATTTCACAATGAATCAGTTTACCACCAGAAACAACCCTGCTGATGCAGCCGGAATACTCGATGGGTTCTATGAAAATGAATTAGGCCGTGATAAAGTGCTGAACAATGAATTTCTCGTTACAGCCCATAAGGAACAGATTTTCAACAGTAAAGTAGATGTTAAGTTATCTGCCGGTGGCACAAAGTGGCAACGCAGAAAATATGGGCTACGCGGGAAATCAGGTGATTGGGTGGATCCATGGCTTTACAGTATGACTAATTATGAAGATCCCACTCAAATTCTCTACACGAACCCGGACCGTATCCGTGAATTCTGGTATGAAAAAGATATCAACTCGCTATATTCATTCCTGAATATTAGTTATGACAACTATATTTTCCTTGAGGTCACAGGAAGAAATGACTGGTCTTCTACCCTTCCCTCAGATGCAAATTCATATTTCTATCCTTCGGCATCGCTAAGTTTTATCCCCACTGAAGCATTTAATTTTGGTTCTGACATTTTCAATTTCTGGAAAATCAAAGGTTCCATTGCGCGTGCAGCTACGGATACTGATCCTTATGCACTTGATTTTGTATACAGTACAAGCACTTTCGGCGGAACACAAACGGCTTCATTACCATCTACAATCCCGCCAATTGCGCTGGCGCCGCAGTGGGCAAAATCATATGAAGGAGGTACTACAATCGGAATGTTTAATGATAATCTGAATATTGACTTCACCTATTATTATATTCTTTCCGACAACCAAATTCTGGCACTCCCGACACCAACGTCTTCCGGCGCAAGCTTTGTAGTGATTAATAACGGAGTACTTGAAAACCGTGGTTTTGAAATAATTATGGATTATGCCATCATCGAAAAACCCGGATTGGTATTGCAGACAGGCCTAAACCTAAGCCACAACAAAAACAAGGTCATTAGTCTTGGCGACAACAGTGAGCCACTGGGGCTTGGTGATATCTGGGGCTTAAACGGACCGGGAATAGCAGTCAGAGCGGGAGATGAATACGGAACTATTGTAGGTTACGACTATGTATATCACGAAAACGGACAACCGATTATCAGTGATGATGGTACAACATACAAGATTACTGACTCACGGGTACCTATCGGCAATGCATCGCCGGATCTTATCGCCGGATGGAACACCCGGTTCTCCTGGAAAGGCTTCACGCTTACAACACTGATGGATGCAAAAATTGGTGGAGATATTTACTCAGGAACGTATGTTATCGGACTGCAGACCGGCCAGAGCCCAGAAACACTTCTCGAACGCGACGGCGGAGGATTACCATACACCGACGAAGAAGGTGTTACCAGAAATGTTGGCGTAATCCTTCCGGGTGTTTACGAAGACGGCACAGTTAACGATAAAGTAGTACATTATTACTTCAAATATATGCCCAATGCCGGAGGCTGGGGTCATTTTATCTCTACACCCGGAATCCTGGAAAACACATGGGTAAAAATGCGCGAGATTGCTTTAAGCTATGAAGTTCCAAAAAGCGTTACAAGTAAGTTTAAACTATTCCAGTCACTAAAAATTAATCTTGTCGGAAGGAATCTGTTTTATATCTACACTTCACTTCCCGACCATATAAATCCGGAAGGCCTGATGGGTGCAGGAAATGCACAGGGTCTCGAGTGGGCTTCGTACCCGGGAACAAGATCCTTTTCACTTGGTATTAACGCATCATTCTAATCCTCTTTATCATGAAAAATATTAAAACAATATATACAGCAGCTGCAATGATTCTGATATTGATGATTTCCGGATCCTGCACAAAAGATTTTGAAGAGCTTAACAAGAACCCCTATTACTCTACCGTAACTTCGATAGGGCCTTTGTTTAATTCTGTGGTTGAGTCATTAAAACTTGGCTGGAATGAGCAGTTTTATGTACACAACGAAGTGCTGTACAATGAAACACAGCTTGCCGTGCTAACCCGCGATGCATGGTCGAACCTCAGCCTGGGAACAGAGGAAATCTGGTCGCAGTATTATTCTGCTTTGGCCCATATCCGTGATATAGAAAATCGCATTGTGGCGATGGAAAATCCTGATGTCCCTGATTCACTGAACAATGTAAAAGGGATGCTAAAAATCATTACGGCATACAAAACATTCAGGGTAACCGATCTTTTTGGAGACATTCCTTTTACTGAGGCGGGGCGCGGATTTCAGGGCCTCGAATACCTGCATCCAAAGTATGACAGTCAGCGTGAAATATATCTTACGCTGCTTGAAGACCTAAAATGGGCCGAGGAAAACATGTCGGAGAATTATACCTGTGAGAATGGCTCGCTGATGGTCACCATTGCGGAGTACGACAAGCTATTTGGCGGAAATATCAGAATGTGGAGAAAATTTGCAAACTCCATGCGCTTGCGGTATGCCATGCGTATGTCCGAAGCTGAGCCTGAAATTGCCGGACAGATTATTTCAGAAATCATTGATGGAAATCTACCACTTATTCAATCAGGGGAAGATGTTGTTATGATGCCTGCTGACCAGAACTGGCTTAAGGAGAGTACCAACTGGTCGTTCCGCGAGCATAAAAACCTTCGGATGGGCACAAACTTCTGGCATGAGGTTTCCACGCACGACAGTCTTGATGGCAGTGGAATTACAGACCCCAGGGCATACATTTATTACGAAACCAACAACGAAAACCAGTGGGTGGCATATCCTCAGAATCCCGGAAACGGAGTTACTCCCTCCGGAGGCATGCCATATCAGATGCACCGCGATATTAATTACACAATAAAAGGCAACGAATGCATCTATTCGCCATTTAATTACTATCTTATCAGGGATGAAAATACGATTCCCGAGATTTTGCTTACTGCTGCAGAAATACATTTCATAAAAGCCGAAGCATACCTCCGCGGAATTGGTCTGGTACAGGATGAGAACCTCGCTGCCGGAGCTTGTTTTGAAGGCGTTATTGCAAGTATGGAATTCTGGGATAACATAAAAGAAAACAGCACCATATGGATGTACACTGACCCGGGATATGAAACACTCAGCCCGTATGATGTTGCGAATGTGATTTTCTTTACGGAAGATAAAGCTGCAGAGATTTACAAGCAGCGCTGGCTCGACCTTTTCCGGCAACCATGGGAAGCATACAGCCTTTCCAGAAGGACTCAGGCCACGCCCCGTGAAGGAGAGCCATTGAACCATTTCAGGCTACCCTACCCTCCATCAGAGTCGGAACACAACAGCGACAACTGGGCAACGCAAACTGCCGCCATGGGTGGCGATGATACAACTATCAAAGTATGGTGGAATAAACAGACACACTAACTAACTATCAATATTATGAAAAAAACTAACTTTTTACGTGCACTGATCTGGGTTTTGCTTTTTGCAGCTCCTGCGTTTGTCTTCGCACAATCGAATCAGTACCTGCACTTCGATAAGGTGGATGACTTTGTTATCCTTGAAGATGCTGGTCAATATGTGGTAAATAAGACCGAAATCTCAATGACCGGATGGTTTTATACCGATGCGCTGGCGTACGGTCAGGGTATGATGGGACTGCGTGACGGCTCATCCGGCTTCTACATGATTATTCTCAATAATGGAATGATTGAGTGCCGCTTTGTAGGTTCTGACGGGCTTTTTGAATTTGTAGCTCCAAACTACACCATAGTGCCGGAAGTATGGCAGCATTTTGCATTCATCTATGACGGAAGTGCAGTCTCCCTTTATGTAAATGGAATATTAGCAGGCTCCAACCCCGCTTCCGGTCACCTTGAAAATGCCGAACTTCCTTTTGCAATAGGTAAAAGCACGCTTGGTGCAGGTTTTAACTTTGTTTATGGAGGTCGTATTGATGAAGTATCTCTCTGGGATAAAGCACTCAGCGGTTCAGAAGTCAGTGACCTTGTAGAAAACGAGATTGATGATACCTCGGAAGGACTGGTTGCATATTACAAGTTTAACCAGGGAGTTCCGGGTGGCGATAATACCTCCATCACACATTTAATCAGTAATGTGGGAGAAGACATGGATGCGGAATTAATGAATTTCGCGTTAACAGGAGAGACATCAAACTTTGGTGGTGAACTAAACCAGGGATTTCAGGCCATTACCTTCCCGCAGATTCCAAATCATCTGACCATTGATGATCCTTTTACCATCCAGGCAGAAGCCAGCTCCGGCCTCGATGTTATTTTTGAAATCACAGAGGGACCGGCAACTATCGATGGAAATACAATTACACTTACAGGTGAAGAGGGCGAGGTAACTGTGAAAGCCAGTCAACCCGGTAATGACATATATGATCCTGCTGAAGATGTATTCCAATCGTTTGATGTCATCGATCCTTACACTTATGCACCTGTTGTAGATGCACGTAATCCTCTGGAAGGAGATGTTTATGCGCCAAATCTAGACTACATTCCTATCAGCGCGTATGTTGCAATTGACAATCCGGAATTATTCAGTGTTTCATCGGTAGTTTTCCGTGTAAACGGAGAGACAATATACCCGATGAACTGGTTCAACGGATATTACATGGCTTACTGGCAACCTCCTGCCCTTGGAAGTTACACGGTGGAAGTAGAAGGAAAAAACAATTTTGGTGCTACTGAAATACAATCTGTAAACATCAATGTTACTGATGAAGTAACAGACCAGGACATCCTGGCTGTAGATGATGTATGGTTGAATACAAGTAACGTTGAAGAGACAGTAGAAGCAGAACTTCCTTGTTCTGTGGGAGCATTTAACCATATTCAGGCTACATTGGAACTTACTTGTCCTCCCGGAGGTTGCGGCGAATGGGACCGTGTGGCAGCGGTGGAAGCACAGGCGCCAAACGGAGAATGGATAGAAATTATCAGATATATTACACCGTATGGTGTAGCTTGTTCCCATGCCATTGACCTCACAGATTATGCATGGATTCTACAGGGAAAAACAAAATTCCGCCTCAGCTGTGTGACTTTCGATAATGGATATTACTGGGATCTCTCACTATATTACACAACAGGAACACCGGAATATGCCCACAGCTTTGTAAGCAATGTATGGCATGAGATTTATCCTTTCGGAGATTATGCCAACCTGCAGCCTGTACCTCCGGCACATATTAATTTCCCGGAAGAGACTGAGGGAGCCACACTTAAGCTTGTAAGTTCGGGACATGCATGGGGAGATCTGAACACCGGAAATGCTGCTGAATTCTATGAGGCGACACACCACGTATGGGTAAATGGCGAAGAGACTTTTGAACAACATAACTGGGCTACCTGTAATCCCAATCCTGATAACTGTCAGCCACAGAATGGCACATGGTTCTATAACCGTGCCGGCTGGTGCCCGGGATCCATTGCACCCTGGTTTGACTTCAATATGAATCCTTATGTTGCAGATGGTGAAGCAGACCTGGAGTACATCTTTGATGAACAGTACGTCGACCTTTGTCATCCCAATCATCCTGATTGCGTTACAGGACAGACATGCGACGATTGTGACGACGGTTATAACCCGGAACTTCATGTAGCTTGTAATATGGTTTTATTCTCGTCTGTACCATTGAATTATGGCACATTTACCGGAGAAAATGAACCACAGCATTACAGTAAGTCTCATATTACACTTTCCCCCAACCCTTCGTATGGTGAAGTGAAAGTTGTGGTAACCGGAGAAAAATACGAATCAGGATCCATAATGGCACTTTATAACAGTAATGGAGAAATGCTTTTTAACAATGTTTGGAATGGTGCCAGCATGACACTACATCTTGAGAGCTATGACGCAGGAATCTACTTCCTTAAAGTTATAAACGACAAGGAAACGGAAACCTATAAGCTCATTCTCCAATAGTTAACTTTACTTATAATGTTCTAAGGTCATCCGGATTCCGGGTGGCCTTTTTGTATTTCCGGCAATAGGTATGTAGTTGCTAAGCATCTTCATAATAATGTAATCACCCAGACATGTAATCCTAAATATAGTTGCTAAGCATCTTAAAGATGCTAAGCAACTTCTTAATAATGTAATCACCCAGATATGCAATCTGCCAAAAGGAAATTCTTTACTTACATTAAAGTTGTCATGTATATGAACAACATCGGCCAATTTGCATTTATATAGGAAAACTAACTCAATGGAAATATTTATACCGGGCTCTCAGGCCCTGCACATAAGTCATCTTGTATTTGATTTTAACGGTACTCTGGCCTGCAACGGAAAGTTACTTGATGGCGTAGAGGAGAGGCTGAACAGATTATCTGATAATTATAACATTCACATTATAACGGCAGACACCTTTGGTACGGTGCAGCAACAGATGGAGAATATCTGTTGTGAGCTGGTTGTGATCCCTCAGAAGAATCAGGATCAAGCCAAAGCTGAATTTATTAAAGCACTGACTCCTTCTACCTGCATCAGCTTTGGAAACGGAGCTAATGATATACTTATGCTTCAGAATTCCGCACTTGGAATAACCATTATGGGATGCGAAGGGGCCGCAACAAAAACACTTCTTGCATCGGACATTGTTATAAATAACATTACTGATGCGCTTGATTTGTTGATATACCCTGATCGCCTTAAAGCCACTCTGCGACAATAAACCCGTTTTTTACTTACCGCTGAACAAAAAAGCCATATGGCGTTATATATAAAAAACAACATATGATTAACACCACCACAATGAATAAAGAGGTAATTTTTCAAAAACTATGGGACAGGTATTCCACAGAAAACCCGTCGGTAAAGGCAATTCATACACTTTTCGAGCAGGAAGGTGAGAAAATCATCAACGACCATATTGCGTTCAGAACATTCAACGATCCCCGCATAAGTAAAGAAGTGCTGGCAAAACACTTTGAGAATGCCGGTTATAAGCGGATGCAGGATTACGATTTTGAAGCTAAAAAGCTAAAAGCATTTCACCTTGATCACCCGGATGAAGATGCACCAAAAGTGTTTATTTCTGAGTTGTTAGTGGAAGCGTTCAGCGATGAAACACAAAAGGTTATTCGTCAGGCCATAGAAGAGATTCCTGATGAGTATTATAACAATCCGGATATTATCTTTCAGGGAAGGTTATGGGATGCAGAACACAGCACATACCAAAAGCTCGCTCAGGAGTCGGAATATGCAGCATGGGTTTATGCACATGGCTATAAAGCCAACCACTTTACCATCTTCATCAATAAATTAAAGAAAATTACAACCATAGAGCAGCTGAATGATTTTGTGGAGAAGAATGGTTATCCGCTGAATAATTCCGGAGGAAAAATCAAAGGTACACCGGAAGAGTTACTTCAGCAGTCGAGTACACTTGCCGACATCATTGAAGTTTCATTCAATGACGGCACATACAAAATTCCATCCTGTTTCTATGAGTTTGCCCGTCGTTTCCCGGATGAGAACGGAGTTCTGTACGGTGGTTTTATCGCCAAATCTGCGGATAAGATTTTTGAGAGTACGGATTTTCGGATGTAGAGAGAAACTTTAAATGAAATAATAGTTCAGATATATTTGAATTAAGATTTAAAACATATCCTTCAAGCCCGCTCAAAACAGCGGGCTTTTTTTGTAACATTTCCTCCCCCCCATCGCTCATATATAAGATATAAAACTATTATCGTTTTTTTATATCTTTACAAAACAGGCATTACACCAATTTAACTGCTTATGAAGGCTTCATCTACCCTGTCGGACGTCAAAATTTTAACGCTGGTATCTCTTCTGTTCATTTTACCACTCTTTGCTGTCTCCCAGCAGGTTTCCAATGCGCAACAGAAACAAGTGGCAAAACAGTGGCTTATAAACCATAACCTCACTGAACACATTATCTCCGGCGAAACAGAAATTGATAATGGCAAAAACACTATTGCAACAGCTTTCAATCTCCTTCCGGAAGGTTTTGTAGTAATAACTGCCGATAAATCTCTTCGCCCGGTTATCTCATATTCATTAATGGGTTATTATGAGGACGGGAATCATCCGTTGAGCCAACTTATCATAAAAGATATTTCCAACCGACTTCAGGATTATAATGAAACACACAAAGCGAAAAATATTGCAGAGTGGGATGCTTTTCTTTCAGGAGAGAAACAAACTAAGACGGTTCAGTACTGGCCGGAAGCAGGAAGTACTACAACCGGCGGATGGGTGGAAGAGCAGTGGTCTCAGGGTTCGCCTTACAACACCTTTTGTCCGCTGGACCTTGCCAATGGAGGCCGTTCCATTGCAGGATGTCCATCAATTGCACTTGGAATGATCATCGATTTCACCAAAACAATTCACAATACGCAGTTTAATGATGCCGACGATTACCATCACAATTATGGTGGAAATAACTACTATATCGATAATGATTATGTAACCTATGATTTTCCTGATTTCCCTGCGCTAAATGTAATGCTGGAAGGCATTTCGCTAAAATACGCAAATGGTGAATCTTTAAATATGGACGATAAAGCAGCACTTATTTTTGCTTGCGGCGTTGCAGCACGTCAGGTTTATGGTTCCGGGGGTAGCGGCACTTTTGGTGTAGATCAGGCCTGGGATGCCTATCAGCGCTTCGGTTTTGAAGATTCAAAACTGATTTACGAAACTGACACTTCATTTTTCACACAGATGAAGGAGAATATTATGGCAGCG
>PKSY01000242.1 GCA_002869405.1 Marinilabiliales bacterium | reverse complement strand
GCGATGATCATCGCAAAACACTTACAATCTTTGTAATTGAAATATCATCTGATTTTACCGGAACCTCTTTTCTGCGAAGCAGGAATCCCGAAAATTTTCGGGACACTATGCTCCTCTGCGAATAACTCTAAAATCAATTGATGATTAGAAGAGATTGCTTGAAGGTTTAAATGTGATTTAATCAAGGAAAATAAAAATAAACTCTGTGTAATTATTTTTTGAAAAACGACCGTGACCCAACTTTTTCCCTTGATCCTAGATCCCTGATCGCAGAAATCGTGCAAATAAAAAAGGGTCATCCTGATTTTCAGACAGTTAACCCTTTTAATTGTCGGGATGATAGGATTCGAACCTACGGCCTCTTCGTCCCGAACGAAGCGCGCTACCGGACTGCGCTACATCCCGATCTCTCTTGTGGAACCTTTGAAGATGCCTTTTGAGGGTGCAAATTTACATGTTTTTAAATTACAATGAAAACAGTCAGATCTTTTTGTTGTATTCATTAGGAAAAAAACACCACAAAGAGAAAATCCTCTGTGGTGTAATCTAACAAACTAAACATGGTTTCTAATAAAAACAACTATGTCGCATATTCGCTCTTTTCAAGTGTTTCAAGTTTTTTTTCTGTTGGTTTGTAGAGATAGTTAAACAAGGCAGCGGTAAAAAGTATCCCTGCAAATACAGTAGCAAGCAGAAACCCATACTTCGCATCTTTACCGAAGGCATCACTTACAACTCCCATTAACAATGGTCCTGTTGCTGCTCCGGCTGCTGTGAAAAATAATATAACACCTGCTACAGATCCATGATGGGATTTCGGAAAGCAGCTTATTCCCTTGGAGTTTATTGTAGGATATATTACTGACATGAATAGTCCTGAAAGCGGAAGTAAAACTACTGAAACTCTTACTCCTCCAATAGCACTAATTGTAAAGCATAAAAAGATTAAAAGACTGAAAAGCCCAAGCATAAGATCCCAACGAAAGCGACTAAACAGCCATGCTCCAAGAAAGCGGCCTCCTGCTCTCAGTATAAAAAATATGGATAGTGAATATGTGGCAATAAACAATAGGCCTCCATCGTATTTTGCTAATAGCGTCGGCATCCATACATATATGGCACTTTCAACCGCCACATATAAAAATGCGCTGAACGAGAATCCCAGAGCATACGGGTCCTTCATCATCTTCATTGTCCCGCGAAGATTTATAGGCTCCTCTGTATTCTTTTCCGTTTCAGGATATTTGACAACCAGTGCAATCAATATCAGAATTACACATAATGTTCCTGCGACTACATATAACCATTTCCAGTCAACACCCTGCGACAACAGGTACGTTACAATGAATGGCCCAATTATAGCCCCTACACCAAAAAATCCTTCCACTGCATTCATCGTTGATGTATGCTCATTTGTGGAGGTGGAAATATCTCCAATTAGTGCCAATGCAGCAGTTTTAAATACTCCGATCGCTAATCCCGATATTACCATCAGGCTTAAAAAGAAAGCAAATGTATTTCCCGCCAGAAAAAGGTATGAGTTTAGGGCAAATAATGCCAGTCCTAAAATTATGGTCTTTTTTCTTCCTAAACGGTCGGCTACAAATCCAAGAAGTATTCCTGCCAATGCTATGGCAATCATCGGCGCATAATGCATCAGACCTGCTGCCGTCATACTGAGGTTAAATTGCTTCATAACCTCCGGGATGATGATACCAACCGCATCTGTTGTCATGGCAAACATCATAAACATTAAAAATGTGAGCCATTTTATAAGTCCAAAATTCCCGATTGTTATATTATTTGTTTCTGTTGACATTATCTGATTATTAAATGTAAAACTGTTTCTCTTCTCCTGTATTGTCGGTATGAATTATCACTGATTTCCCGGTCTCTAAATTTACTGAAAGAGAGCAGAAAACAGCCTCTTTCTGCCAGTTTAACTTTATTGTCTTTGTATTTATCTGTTCTGCCGAAAAATCTCCATCAAAAGCAGGGTGTTCATTTCTGAAGTGGATTAATCTGATTTGGCGCTGAACTAAAGGAGTTAGTACCGCATCATTAATCTCTTTCATGGTGAAGTTATGCCTGTTTATCTCTCGTCCTTCCCCCGTTTTCATTACATTCTCAACATCATTTTTCCCTCCAAGCATTGTGACATAATAAATTTGGGGTATCCCCGGTGTAAATAGCTGTATGGCTCGCGCTGCAAGATAGGCATCATTATTTTCACCAAGTGCTGAATAGTAGGAACACCGTATCTGATGCACATCAAACCCATCTTCACTCTTGTGTTTATCTGAGTATATTTTGCTGAGATTGGCTCCATATTCCAAACACTGATCCACAACCTTTTGCGCGTCTCGGGTGGATACTAAGTCATCCAGATCCGGCTTCACAGGAATGCCGTCATGACAGTCAAGCATGGTGAATTGTTTTTCAGGCCTCTCCCGAAGATATTTTATCAACCTTTCTCCGGAGTGATTTTGCAGTGCTTCAAGAATCATATAGGGCAGGATAAAATCATATATCCAGTAACCTTTTTCCGCAAGCTTATATTGAATGGAATAGTGAGAATGAACTTCAGGAAGTAGTTCAATATCAAGTGATTTAGCGACATCATTAACCCATTCCATAAAGTCATAAATCTCCGGCTCCACAAAGAAACAGCTGGTTCCGGTTTTTTTTGTGATATAGCCAACCGCATCCAGGCGAACAATCTTAACTCCGTTTTCACTGAAGTTTTTCAGGAATCCAACAAAAAGATCCTTTGCCTCCCTGCTGTTTATGTCTATGTCAATTTGTTCCGAAGGATCCTGTTTCCCAAAGGTCGTCCATACTTTCAATTCTTCTCCGGATTCTGAGGCAAAAGTCGAAACAGGAAGCTTTCTTCTTAGAAACATCCTGTCTATATCCTCCTGAACAGGTTTTCCGTCATCCCAGATTTTATCCAGCGTGATAAAAAGATTGCGAAATTCAGATTTCGCACCCTTTTTGAGATAGTCCTGAAACCACTCCGATTGTGCTGAGATATGATTTACCATCAAATCAACAAGTATATCATGATTTTCAGCGATAGCTTTAATATCATCCCATGAGCCAAATTCCGGTTCAATATTTAGATATGTGAGTGGAGCAAAGCCTCTGTCTCCTGAAGAGGGGAATGGAGGCAGAATATGAATGCCACCTTTAAATACGTTGTTGAAGTGCATTTCCAAAACCTGTTTCAGGTTTCTCAGATTACCGCCCAAAGAATCAGGGTAGGTTATGAGTTGAACTTTGTTTTTAACGGCCATTTTAAATCATGTTTGATTTGAAGTGCACATTGTAGTCTTTATCAATAATAATATCTGCAATATAATACTGCCCTGCAATTATCTTATGTTCTGTCTCCAGCACATTCTCCACGAAAGGATCATTTACTTCATTGCCTCTGTTTCTTAACCTTCTGTATTTCAATGTATCATGGTAATCTGCATCGATGAATACTCTGCAATCCAAATCACGGAGCAGGCAGGTATAGGTTCCTTCGGCGATGATCACTTTTACATTGGAGATATCCACAGAGACCTCGGTTCTTTCATTGGAGTAGTAGTCGATAATAGGTACTCCCACGTGAGAGATGCCGTTTCTGCCATCCACAAGTATCTTATTCATAAGATCCAGATCCACCTCTTTCCTGGGACCGAGCCAGGTGGGGTCAGCTTTTCTGCGTGCATCGTTGGGCACCGGTGTTAGATGAAAATAATTATCCTGTCCCAGAACCAGCGCTTTTATCCCATGTTTCTCAAACACTTCGATAAATGCTTTTCCTGTCTCTGTTTTTCCGCATCCGCTCTCGCCTGAAAGACTCATGGTAAAGATCCGGTCTTTCTGAACAACTTCTCCAAGAATTTTCTTTACAATCTCATTTGCCGCCTTTTCATGTGGATTCATGACCTTGTTTTTTATGATAATGTTCCCGGCAGTTTGTATCTGCCGGGAACAGATAATTTAAAATTTGTACGATAATGTTAATGTGGTAGCTCGACCTGTGATAGGCCTTGCTCTTAGATAGTTTGTCGCTCCGTCAACGAATGCATCACCTTCCATCTCTGTAAATCCAATCGCATTGGTGATGTTATTGGCGTTAGCTCTGACCGTGAGCCCCTTTGTTACCCGGAAAGAAGCAAAGGCATTAAGGTATGCATAGGCAGGAAGTACAACATTATTGTCATCCTGTGCATAGACTTTTGAAGTCCCTGTTACACTTGTTCCAAGCTGGAATCTGCCATTGAGAAGGCTGTAAGCTGCATTTACATTATACAGTAAATCAGGTACTCTGCGTGGTGTATTCCCTACCTCATCAGCATTGATACTTGCAATGATTTCGGACTTTGTATAGGTGAGACCGGAATTGAAGCTGAGATCACCAAACTGACCGGCAAGCTCTACCTCAGCACCATATGAGTTAAATTCCTTATTGATAATCTTTCCAAACTCCTCATTCTGTTCATGAATATTGGTGAAGAATGCAGTGGCAATTAAACCAATCTTTGGAGATTTGAATTTGTATCCGAGTTCCGCCTGGTTAATCTGATCTGCTGATAGCCCTTCAATAGTATTTCCCTCTGCTGTGATGTAGGGAGAATAGAGAAGTCGGTCGGCATTGGCGCGGCCACCTTTACTGTATCGTGCAAAAACTGCCATATCATCATCAATCTTGTAGTTTGCACCAACTGAGTATGAAAGGTAAGCAAAATCATAATCCACAATGTTCGGAGTGCCTTCATCAAGGGTAGGAACATTGGTCTCAACAGCACTGATTGTCCCATCGTTGTTCACGTCAATATCTCTGTAAACTTTGTCCAGATAGTAACCTGTAGCTGTTCCAAAGTCGTAGCGTACACTGGCATCGAAGTTTAGCTTTTCAGATGCAGTATATTCAACATTCGCGTAAGGTGCATCGATGCCATACCCCATATCATAGCCTCTTGTGACATCACCCCAGAATGGTGTTCCATGTGAAAGAAGACCTCCTTCACTAAGCATGGTGCCATCTGCATTTGCAATATCCATCAAACGTGGCCCGTCTTCAGAACTTACATCTGT
Source organism: Marinilabiliales bacterium (assembly GCA_002869405.1). Classification (GTDB taxonomy): domain Bacteria; phylum Bacteroidota; class Bacteroidia; order Bacteroidales; family BM520; genus BM520. The sequence continues at coordinate 5,209 of PKSY01000242.1, read as the reverse complement.
GAGGTATGTCTGCCAAAGCCATGTCATGGCAATCTTCTGATATGCTTTGTAGTAACCTAAGGTGAAGTTTAGTTTATCAACCGATTTGGAAAGATAAACATCGTTTGTGAAATTGTTGAGGTTGTCCATCTCCACATCAAAAGTGTGGATACGCATGAGGAGTCCGTTGCCGTTCAAGTCAGCAATCTGTTGCGTTGTCAGCGCCTCGCCGGCATTTGCACCATTGGCATAACTTAAGGTGTATCCTTCACCGGCAATACTTTCTGCCATGGCATCTGCATCAGTAACCTGTGCCGGGAAAGGAGAGTTAAAAGTGCCATGTGTAAAGGCCATTCTATACTTCTCTTTCAGGTTCCATCCGTTACCCAGGTCGAAGGAAAACTCACCGCCAACAGCAGTAGAAACCGGATGCATACCATCAGAAATATTAGAGGTACGTCCGTTCCCTTTTCCATCAACACCACTGCTGAGAAGGAATCCCGGACTTTGCAGTGTTCCGTAGTTAAGGTTATATCCCGGGATGTTGCTGAAGGTTGGATCATCAGCTGTTCCTGTAGCCTGTACCGGCATCGGCATGTAACTTACTGTTCTGTCGTTGAGATATTTGAAATACATGCGGGCGTAACCTTTATCAAAGTGCCTGGTGAAATTTCCCTTTATCTGTCCTCCGATGTTTCCTGTAAATCCAGGGTCTCTCGGTCCTGTCCCTTGTCTGAAAAAACCACCAATATGGAAATTCATATCCTCACCAACAGGTGAACCATATTCGAAATCTGTTCTGAAGGAACTGTAATCAACACCAAAAGTAGTTCCTACGCTTCCACCCTCAGTAGCTCCTGTTTTACTAATGAAGTTGATGATACCTGCAGGAGAGTTGCTGGCAAAAGTAGATGCACTGCCACCTTTAATTGCCTCAACACGGCCAACGGTCTGATCTGCTCTGAGGAAAATATCTGCATTGCCAAATGAGATATCGCCAAATTGTAATACGGGCATTCCATCTTCGTGGATCTGCAGAAACTTCGCGCCACCGGAAGCTACCGGTACACCCCTGACTGCAATGTTCGCATTCCCTTCACCTCCTGTTGACTCCGAGCGGATACCAGGAATCGCCTTAAAGAGTTCAGCTGTAGTTACAGCACCAAACTCTTCCATAAGTTTTGGCTGTATGGTAGTCATCGCCACACTCGATTCCAATGCTGATTTTGCATTTACAACACCGGTAACTACCACTACATCAAGACCGATAAGGTCGGCAGAAAGATTAATGTCCATCGACAATGTTTCACCTTCCTTAATATTCACATTGGTTTCAAATGGTGAGTATCCGACGAATGACACGCGGAGCGTTTTTTCACCCGGCTCCAGCCGCTCCAGCAGATAAATGCCATCTGCATCGGTCATAGTCCCTGTTGTTGTCCCCTTGATCATCACTGCTGCTCCGGCGAGTGTTTCACCATTTCCTGCATCTGTGACTGTTCCTTTTATTCCTCCTGTTTGTGCCAGGGCAAATACCGGCATAATTACAGTAATCATGAGTAAAGCTAGTAGTCTCATACGATTTTGTTTTTGTTTATTAATTGGTAAGTTGAATTAATGCGGGTTATTAATTTTTCATCAAAATTAGATCAATTTTAAATAAAGTCAAGTATGTAAAGCACTGTAAATCAGGGTAAAAACATTGTAACCGATTGCGAAACCGATTGCAGTTGAAAAGTTTATTTGGTTTTTAAATTTTTTGTCTGAAATGAACGGATTGATCTAAAAGTGCATATTTTTTGTATTTTTATAATGATTATGATGAATAGTCAGATGTATCCAACTAAATAATAATTTCACAAACTATGGCTGGAAATCCGGTTACTTTACAGGATATTGCTGATCTTTTGGGGCTGTCAAGAGCTACTGTGAGCAGGGCACTAAAAGATCATCCTGATATCAGTGACATTACAAAAGAGTCAGTAAAGAAGGTAGCGGAAAGCCTCAACTACCGACCTAACCTCGTGGCATCTTCTCTGCGGCATAAAAAAAGCAAGGTGATTGGCCTTATTGTCCCTCAGATATCATACTATTTCTTTCCTTCTGTTATTCATGGTATTGAAAAGGTAGTGCATAAATTTGGATACAATTTGCTTATCCTTCAGTCCAATGAAGAGTATGAACGGGAAAAAGAGAACCTGGAGCTTTTAATTTCGAATAATGTTGAAGGTATTCTTGCCTCCGTTGCCAGAACAACAACAAATTTCAATCACTTCAGCAGAGTTATTGATTATGGTGTTCCCATCGTGTTTTTTGATCGCGTTGTGAAAAACCTTGATGCCGATGTTGTACTTCTGGACGATATTTCCGGTGCCTATAACAGTGTAAAAACCCTGTTGGAGGCCGGTCGTAGAAAAATTGCAATTTGCACAGGGAATCTTAATCTTCTGATTAGTCAAAACCGGTTAAAAGGATACAAAACAGCACTTCAGGAATTTGGTCTGCCCCTGCATCACGAATATATTGTTTCCTGTGAATGGCCGGAAGAAGCTGAACATGAAACAACCGAGCTGTTGAACATGACAAACCCTCCTGATGCAATATTTGCGATCAGTGATCTGACCATGTCAGGGGTGATGAAAGCAATTCACAGGAAAGGACTGAAAATCCCAGATGATATCTCCGTGATTGGGTTCTGTGAAGATTCTTTCCGTACCATATATAATCCACCTCTTACTGCGATTAACCCGATGGGCTTTGAAATCGGTCAAAAGGCTTGTGAGGTGCTTTTTGAGCGTATTGGAAAAAACCAATTTGTACGGTTGGATCCCCGTGTAATCTATCTCGATGGTCCACTGATGGAAGGTGGCTCGGTTTAATATCACGCTTTTTTGTATCTTGTACCCGCTTTTAAAAAATCCATACACATCGGGATTATGAGGTACCTCGCTTTACTCATTCTGCTTCTTTTAACCACACTGACATACGCTCAGGATGAGATGCTTATCTCTCCCAATATGCTCCCCGATGATACTTCCAAAGTTCGAATACTTAATAACCTCTCTCGTCAGCTTATATATTCCAATACTCCAAAAGCTTTCGAATATATTGAAGATGCCATTGATATTGCAGCGGAAATAAACGACTATAAAGGCCTCGCCGAAAGCTACATCAATTACGGAAAAGCGCTCTACAGCATTGAAGACCGTATGAAAGCTGCTGAATATTACTTCAATGCACTCAGTATTGGGGAGAAATATGAGGATGAAGCCATTATTGCGAAATCTAAAAATTATATCGCCACAGTATATATCTCCCTTGGTGATATTAATATCGCTCGTGAGTACCTTCTCGATGCCATTGAACTGAACAGGAAGAATAATGAAGAAAATCTTCTTGCTGCCAATTATAACAATATCGGGATGGTATATCTTAATGAAGAAAACTATACCACAGCACTTGAATATTTCTTTATGGCGCTTGATATTAATCAGCGGCTTGGAAATACCGACTGGATAAGCAATAATTACGGTAATATCGGATCCACCTACAGCAATATGAATAACCCCAGAGCCGTGGACTACTTTACAAAGCGAATTGAATTAAAGCAGGAACTTGAAGATGTGGCCGGTGTGGCTTCCGGGTATCTGATGCTGGGAAATTATTATATCCGTAGGCAGATGTGGGAGATGGCTCTTGAGCCTCTGTCACAGGCCGTAGAACTTTCCATGGAACAGAAATCCTGGGAGCTGGCGGCCCAGGGAAAACGATTGCTCAGTGAGGTTTTTAAAAACATCCGGGATTTTGAAGCAGCCTACCAAACGCATGTGGAGTACACTGCTCTTGCCGATAGTACAAAGAAGGAGGAGCTGGCACGCCTGGTAACTCAACTCGAACTTCAGAACCAGTACGACAATGAACAAAAACTTCAGGAACGTCAGGATAATCAGCGTAAACTGAGAAATTATATCCTTGGCTCGGCACTGATGGCGTCGCTGATAATTGTATTGCTGCTGTTTCGCAGTCAACGCGAAAAAACCCGTCGTATGCATCTGCAAAAGCAACTTCTGGAAGAGGAGCTGGATCATAAAAACCGCGAGCTGACTACCAATATGCTTTACCTGCTCAGGAAAAATGAACTTATTGAATGCATATCCGATAAGCTGATTGGATTGCGAAAAAACCTTAAGAAAGAGAACCAGCATGTAGTGCAATCAGTGATTACCGATTTGCGTTCGAACCTGGATAATAATGTGTGGGAAGAGTTTGAAATCCGCTTTAAGGATGTGCACGGAACTTTTTATGATGAGCTGCAACGCGATTTCCCTGATCTTACAATAGGAGAGAAGCGCCTGTGCGCATTTCTGCGTATGGATATGTCCACAAAAGAGATCTCCGCAATCACAGGCCAGAGCATCTCTTCCCTTGAAGTTGCACGCACAAGACTGCGGAAAAAGCTTGGAATTTCCAATACTCAGATCGGGCTTTCGCAATTTCTCTCAAACTATTGACAAGGTTTTATTACATTTGTACCAGAATTAAAGTTTTATGGTGAGTCAACCGAAAATATTAATTGTCGATGATCAGAAGATGAATATTCTTCTTCTGGAAAATCTGTTGCGCAAGGTAAAGGCGAATATCCTTAAAGCATATAGTGGCAAGGAAGCGCTGGAACTTGTTGGTGAACACGAGTTTGCTCTTATGGTCTTTGATGTTCAGATGCCCGGAATGGACGGCTTTGAGCTTGCCACAAAAGTACGTGAGTTTGACCACTGCAAATCGGTGCCGATAGTTTTTGTTTCTGCTATCTTTACTGATAATGAAAGTATCTCTAAAGGTTATCATACCGGCGCAGTAGACTATCTGACAAAGCCGGTAAACCCGCACATCCTCATCAGCAAAGTGGAAGTATTTCTTGAACTTTATCGTCAGCGACAAATTGCCCTGGCACAAAAAGCTGAAATGGAAGAGGAGATCCGACAGTTAAAGGAAGAAATCGAAAAACTACGTAAGTAGCAGCCCCAAAGAAGATGAACAACGATCACGAAAACGATAACTCAGCACTTCATGTGCACGAGGGTATCGAACAACCGCTATCCTTCAATGAAGATGCTATATCCCGTTTTAAGAGTAAGCGCAAATCAGGCCCCACGGTAGAGGAGTTTGTCAAAGGTATCACCGAAGGGAATATAACTCTGCTGAGTAAAGCTATTACCCTTATCGAAAGTGC
>PKSY01000168.1 GCA_002869405.1 Marinilabiliales bacterium | reverse complement strand
CCAGGGAACATCTTTTCACAAAACAAAAAACCTCCCATCAAAATGAGAGGTCTTTCCTGTGGGCCCACCTGTCCCGAAAAGCTTTCGGGAGAACCAGGGAACATCTTTTCACAAAACAAAAAACCTCCCATCAAAATGAGAGGTCTTTCCTGTGGGCCCACCTGGACTCGAACCAGGGACCACCTGATTATGAGTCAGGTGCTCTAACCAACTGAGCTATAGGCCCGCGGTATCTTGAAGATACCTTCTTTCCTGCTTGTTATAGCACATTCTTTGCTTGAAGGGTGCAAAGATATTAAATTTTCTTTATCCATTTAAAAAAGATACAGGCAAAAATTATCTCGCCTGTATCTTTGTATTCACTCTGCCTGAAAAAACTGTATGAAGGGGTATCTCCTATTCCTTGATAAACTTGCCGGTGGTCATATTACCCTGTAAATCTTCCACCATAATAAGATACATCCCAGGGATCAAACGCTCGATATCAATATACGATTCATTTTTCATATCCACTGCAATCAATAACTGTCCGGTGATTGAATACACTTCAGCCCGGGATATATCTTTGGTGTGCTTTATACGGATTCTCTTTGTGGCCGGATTTGGGATAACCTGTACCGGAATATCTGGACTGTCCTGCCGTATTTCCCCAACTCCCGTAGTAATATCTTCACAGCATACCGATCCTTTAAGGTCAAAAGCCATCATGCTTGGAATGGTGTTATGCACTGCAATCCTCAACACATTCACTCCAACAACAAAACCTGACCAGCCGGAAACATCCACATGCAAAGGAGTAAATAGTCCTCCCCCACTGGCCACACTGATATCGTTAATAAAAACTTCCACCGAATCATCAGCAAGGATACAGAGGTGAACCATTGGATTTATACAGGAATCCGGGATGATAAATTCACGTTCAAATTTATAAATACCTGTGGTAGCAATGGGCATGCTATCAATGGATATCCAATCGGAACCGGCAAAGGGAAAGCCATAGCTCCAGGTGCCGCTATGCCAAACACATACTTCAGCAGCTCTGGGCACAGTACCGCCGGAAGGGTCTTCAGTAACCCGCCACACAGGATCCGGATCACCAATGTCGCCCCCTCCGGTATTTAAAATCTCCAGCGGGTATTCACATGACACACTGCAGTCATAACCACAGCTTCTTCCGGTGTAAAAATCTGAAACTTCCACAGGATTGGCCAACGACTTTGTATGGCTGCAGAATTGCCATGGGTCGCTCTCATACCATCCGGTAATCACACAACATCCGTCAGCACTATTCACAGCCACACCCATACCCTGATCATTGTAGATTCCATGTGCAGATTCCACCCAGTGCAGATGCCCAAGCCGGTCATATTTCGCCACTACCGCCTCAGCATAATTATTGTTTGTCTCATTGGTTATAATTCCTCTTCCATAATTAATCTCATAGCTGTTGTACCATCCTGTAACATACACAAAACCGTCGCTGTCAATTGCCAGGTCACGGCCGTAGTCATCAAAATTCCATTGCGGTGAGTTGTTGGCATCTGCAGTTTTCACCCACAGAGGCATTGCAGCCGCAACATCATATTTGGCCAAAAAGTAATCAGCATACATGGTAGCCGGGTTTGAAATAGCGGATGTTGTTCCCCAAAAATTCAATTCCGGGCTCATATAACCACCGGTAATATATACAGAAGTACCATTGGTCTCAATTCCTAACGCATAGTCATCACCTTCACCCGACGGATTATCTGCCCACAAACATGTTCCAGCATTGTAATGTGCTGTAAAAATATCGGATGTGGCTCCTGCGATGTCTGTATTTATCAACACTACGGAAGGGTCGAATGCCAGTTGCTCACTGTAAAAATATCCGGTAACAAAAACATTTCCTGCTCGATCCTCACAGATGTCTTTACCAAAGTCATCACCATCACCGAGGGGATTTTCTACTGAAAGCACACTATACATCGCACCTGTTACATTTACTTTCCCCATCATAATATCATAGGTACCGGATGAAGGGTTTGAGTTAGTCAGGCTTATGGAACCAATATCAAGGTTGTCACTATTAAATGAGCCGGTAAAATACAATTCACCGTCATCATTAACAGCTATTCCTTCACCATATTCATTCAGTACACCATTGTCAGGTGACGCATTGTTGGTAAAAGACCACACATGAGAACCGGCAGTCTGCTTAAAGCAGGCGATAAAGAAATCCGAGCCACCGGAATTCGGCAGTGGAGAGGAAGATTCGAAGTAGATACCATCATATTCAAAAGAACCTGTCACATAAACGAATTCATCGTCCACCGCAATATCATTTCCATAATCATCTGCATTGGGTCCGTAAGCACTTACAGCCCAAACCGGTACACCGGCAGGATCATATTTGACAACGAAAACATCACGTGTGGCACCACCACCTGAATTGGTAAGAATAATACCACCAATATTTAATGTCGGACTGGTAAACCACCCTGTTACATAGGTATTACCATCTGCATCAACTGCGATATTGTGCGCACGTTCCATACCGGTGCTGCCATAATTGTCAAGAACGGGAAGAACCTGACCTTCAGCCATGCTTATTGCAAGGCCGGTTACGAGTAAAAGTATAAATCTGATTTTCATGACACTTGAGTTTTTTGTTAATAATGCGAATCATTAACCAAAACTATAGGTGTCGGGGAGTGAATTCAAGCTAAAGTGAGTGAATGGGGATTCAGAGTGAGTGGATACCGTATTTCAATGATTCTTTTTTACAGCGATTTTGCGTAATTCTTCAATGACTCCAAAAAAGTCTTTCGCTTTGAGTCTGAAACATAAACATGCTCCTCATCATTCATAATAACATATCCGGTTTTCCCTTTTATATACTTTTTAACATGCCTGAGGTTAATAAGGTGTTTGTTATGAACACGTATAAAATTAAGGTCAGCCAGCAGTTTATCAAAGTTATTCAATGATTTGCTGACAATCTCTCTTGAGCCATCTGCAAGGAAAAACAAAGTATAGTTACTATCTGCCTCACAACGAATTATTGTATCAATATCCACCATATTCAAACCATCAGAAGTTGGCAGGATGATTTTTGAAGGTTTATCATTAAACGTTTCACGAAAAACACTGATTTGATCTTCAAAAGGGCTGTCAACCTTTATACTCTCAAAACGAGAAATTGCTTTTTGCAGTTCCAGATAGTTAATAGGCTTCAGAAGGTAATGTATTGCAGAGAACTCAAAAGCCTTTAATGCATACGACTCATAGGCCGTTACAAAAATAACCTCAAAATCTTTAAATGACACTTGTTCAAGTACATCGAACCCAATTCCATCGGGCATATTAATATCCAGAAAGACTAACTCCGGTTTAATATCATCGATAAGGGAAACGGCATCTTTAACACAATTAGCAACACCATCCACATTCACATGCTGCACATACTTTTCCAGAAGATTATTCAGCGCTTTAACACTTTTCTCTTCATCATCCACAATAACGGCATGTATTGTCTCTTTCATAGGAGCCCCCATTTGCTACTCCAAAGTTAATGGAATTTTCAAGACTATTTTCGTACCTGCAGAATTTCCCTCATCATTATGCATATCATGCACCTGTAATTCAAATCCACCGTTATAGGCACTATTCATCAGTTCTATTCTTTCTTTGATATTTTCCATTCCGGTGGATTTGTGGCTACGCTTTTTCCTTTTGATTTTCGCTGCTGCATCTCTTCCAATCCCATTATCCAGAACAGTAATAATCAAGGTATTCTTTTCCTTGTCGGATTTTATATCCAACATAAGCAACCCGGCCTCTTTCTTTGGCATTAGTCCGTGCCAGATGGCATTTTCAAGGAATGGTTGAATCAGAGAGGGAGGGATATTTATCATATCGGTATCCAGGTTTTCTGAAACATTTATCTGATATTCAAACCTGTCCTCAAACCTCATATATTCCAACGAGAGGTAAATTTCAATGGTTTCCAACTCCTCCGTGAGTGATACAAGATTATGCTTTGAGTTTTCAAGAAAACGCCTCATCAGACTTGAAAAACTTGATAAATACAAATCCGTTTTTTTATCGTCATGATCCAGAATAAAACTCTGTACCGAATTTAATGAATTAAAGATGAAATGAGGGTTCATTTGCGCCCTCAGAACTTTCTGCTCCGACAATATAAGATTGGTTTTTATCTCTTCCTTTTTTAATCGGCTACGATTAATAAGTACTGCAATAAAGACTACAATAGAAAGAAATATTACCATTAAGAACAATTGAAACCATAAATTTTGGATCATGGGTTTTTGCACAGAAAACGCAATACTTACGGGTGTTTCAGGCCAAACTCCTCCCTGAGAGGATGCCTCCAGTAAAACTGTATATTGCCCCGGAATTACATTAATCTGCAAAGAGGTATTTTTGGTTTCCACCCACTGATCAATCGTACTGAATTCGGCAGCAAAAGGTGAATGGTGATTATCTTCCCAAAGCACTTTATATCGATATGTCACATTGCCGGGATCAAGAAAATTAATTCCCGTATACTCAATAATTACTGAATTCACTGTATCGCTGTAAATAATATCAGGGGTATATCTGAAAGCTTGATTATTGATAATAATATTATTGATATGCAGAGGTGGCGGGATCTCATCTTTTACAAACAAGTTAATATCAAATGAACCAATACCAAAATTTGTGGCGATTATTAAATAACCGTTGAAGGAGAGAACATCATTGATCTCGTTTGATGGTAATCCATCCCATACTGAGTAATTATCTATATTGAACGACTCTCCCTTGCGGGTAATTTTATTTAACCCATTATTTGTTCCAACCCATATTTCATTTTCATTTCGACTATACAATGCTTTTATCATGTCGCTGGATAGCCCTGACTCAGCGTTGAGATAAGTGAACTTTCCGTCCTTAATAACAATAATTCCATCTGAGCGTGTTCCCACCCATACTTCATCACCTATGGTAATTATTTTAGTGATGCGGCTTCTTAAAACCGGAACAGTATCTCCCCAGAAGAAATATTTTGTTCCGTCATAGGAATAAAGGCCATTCATAGTTCCGATCCACGTCACATTGTTATCGCTGCAGGCAATTGCTCTTACATGCGCGGAGAATCCTTCAGAATTCGAATTATACTCCATGTCCGTTTTATTGAAAGTAACAAAGCCCTGCATTGTGGCCACCGCAATATTACCGTCCTGGCATTCACAAAACTCATATGACTTGTCCTTCAAAGTATATGCAAGAGGAATTGGCTTTCCATAAAGATTATAACGCAGAAACCTGGTAGAAATAGCCCATAATGCATTCTCTCTGTCCACATACAGGTCGCGACAATATTTAAACTCTTCTGAAAGGATTTCTCTCCTGCTATATATTTTAGCATCTTCAGAGAGATCAGAGACATACAAGTTACCGTCATCACTGGCAAAAACGAGTTTCTCTCCTGACAGGGCAATGGATATTATATTATCATTTTGCAGTCCATTGGATTTATTATAAACATAGACGTCAACAGTGGGAATAAAATAAAGACCGTGACCTTCAGTGGCCACCCAGTAATTTCCATTTCTGTCGCATAAAACCTTGGTTACCCTGATATCTGGTAAGAATCTAACAGGTTCATTCTCCGGCATATTACTATGATAAAGATATACGCCATCCCATTTTTTCCGAAGCCAGATAAATCCTGAATCCTCACAATAAACATCAACAGATTCTATGTTACCGGAAAGAGCCTCCGAAACCATATTACCCTCATACTTCAAAATTCCTGTCTCCGAAACTGAGTAGTAGCAGTGCCCTAACTTATATAGTTTTTCTTTAGTGTGAACCCATTGGTTAATAAGCATATCTTTTTCACAGCTACAGTGAGAGTTTCTCCTGTTGTAGTCTCTGTAAAGTGCGGAATAATTCTGCCTTGAGCGGAGCAAAGAATCAACAATAAGAAATTGTCCGGTTTCATCAATACAAATTGATTTTGTAGTATCCTTTTCACTGGTGACCCAGATATTGTTTCTATAATCTACACGTACGGAAGGGAAAAGGTATTTACCACTTAATGCCCTTAATGTATCATTCCATTTGCAAGCTAAAAGGCTATCATTATGCACACAGCTTAACTCTCCACCATAGGCCAAAAACCATATCATTCTGTTCCTGCCTTCAAAAATCATAATATTGGAATTTGCTGCAAGACCATCATGCTTAGTAAAATTCCTGAAGGAATATCCATCAAAACGACTTACACCATGGTCTGTAGCAACCCAAATATAGCCCAGAGAATCCTGAACAATATCGTAAACTACAGAGCTTGGCAGCCCTTCATTCACGGTATAATGTTTATAAAAAGAGATTTGTGGGCATCCACTAAACGGAGATAGCTGAAAAAGTATCAGCATTGTTAACCATATGGTTTTTCTTCCTTTCAAATTTCTACTTTCACACAAAACATAAGATGAGTAACATGAATTCCTATAAAGGTAATAAATATGAATGATATATCAAAAAAGCAGGGCTTCAAATTACGACATGCAAAATTCATGCTTTAATTCACATATAGCAGCTGCTTATATTTCATCACTTTTTATTATATTTGTTAGGGTTGAAATGTATTTGCAGTGAATGGAATCCAAAAGAATCTGCATTTCATCATTGGGGTTACCTACAATACTTTATCTATAACTAACTTTTGCCTGCTTATGAAAGTACTGACATTTGGCAACAGTGATATTACCTTTGCGATTCCGGTTCAGGAGGTAAATCGTGTCATTGAAATTGTTGCTATACAGAATCTACCCGACACTCCGGCCTATATTAGTGGTTTCTTCGAACTTGCAAACAATGCAATTCCGGTTATCGATATCGGGCATTTCTTTACGCTAAAAACCAGAGAACCTGAATTATCAGATAAATTCATTATTGTCTCAGCTCACCAGGCTCCAATTGCTCTTTGGGTTGAGAAGGTTAGTGAATTAATGGATATTAATGACGAGATAATCGCTACAAATAAAGAGTTAGCATATCTGGGTGAAAAAGTGAAAGGAGTGATAAAAAATCAGAAAAACCTAATCATAATCTGTGATACACAGCAATTTCTTGAAAGGAGTCAGCTGGACGACCTATTTAAAAAGATTGAAGAATCAAAAACACCACTTGCGGAAGCTAATTAAAACAAATGGGGACCTCACAATTTACACATATTCGCAGTTATCTGCTTGATAATCTTGGCTTATACCTGAAAGAGTCTCAGGAAGCAGAGCTGTCAGGCAAATTAAAAAAGGCTGCAGCAGGGTTTGGCTATGGTAGTATGGATGCATTTATTGATTTTTTGCTCACTCATCCTCTATCTGAAGAAGAGACAGGGAAACTTGCCAGTTTTCTTACTATTGGAGAGACCTACTTTTTCAGAGAGAACAAGGCTCTCGATTACCTGGAAAGGGAATTCCTGCCAAAGCTGGTCAACAGTAAAAATTCCTCCTCAAAAAAAATACGCGTATGGAGTGCCGGTTGCTCAACAGGTGAAGAGCCATACTCATTAGCGATAATTCTATCGAGAGTTCTTCATAACATCTCTGAATGGGACATCCGCATCCTGGCTACAGATATCAATCCGGACTTTCTCGCAAAGGCCAGAGAGGGAATCTATTCCAAATGGTCATTTCGAAAATCTGATGATGAATTCCGAAGCCGATATTTTAAACAGGTATCAAAACAAAAATTCCAGATTAAGGAAAAGTACCGCAAAATGGTTACGTTTTTCCCCGTTAACCTGATAACCGACATCTACCCATCAGAAAATAATGATCTACAAGAATTTGATATTATATTCTGTAGAAATGTCCTGATATACTTTGCAAAAGAGGGTATTATGAGTGTGGCAAAAAAGATGTACGATTCCATAAATAAGGAAGGACTCTTTGTTGTGAGTCCCGTAGAAGCGGTACATATAATGGAGAGTGATTTTCAACATCTGCATGCCAACGGTACATCCGTTTTTATCAAATCTTCCAAAAAGATAAAGCAGACTCAACCAAAAACTATATCAATAACAAAACAGATCTTTCGGCCTGTTAAACCAAAACCTGTAGTTGTTAAAAAACACACAACACCAAAGCCGAAACCAGATACTGTTTCAAAAAAGGCAAAACCAGAAGTTCCGAACTACAATACCGCCTGGAAATTTTATAGGGATGGGAATCATGATGAGGCAATAAAAATCATACAACACTCATTATCAATAGGCACCGGAAACAGAGAAGAGAATCTAATGCTTTTGGCATCTGTTTTTGCAGGAAAAGCAGATTATCATCAAGCAGAGCAGTGTTGTCATGATCTTATTCAAATTAACAAAGTAAATCCGGAGAGTCATTTTCTGCTGGCAGGAATCTATATGGAACAAAACAGATATGAGGAGGCAATCAGTGCATTGAAAAAAACGCTGTTCCTGGATTCAGCACATGCTCCTGCTCACTTTTTTCTGGGCAACATCTATCAGAATTCTAATAATCAGAAGAATGCACAACGAGCTTATCGCAATGCATACCAGATATTATCAAAATTAGATGCAAGCCAGGTGGTACTGAAATCAGAGGGTATTACAGCGGGAAATCTGGCCGAAATGATTTTCCCAATGCTTGAGTCGAAATAATTTAATATATTTATATCAATCAATTAAACTATCAATCCATTAATGAAGCCGGAAGAAAAACAATATATACTGCGAGAACGTGCCTTACGGTTGAAAAATGTGAGCAACAAGGAAATGACGGAAAGGTCAACCATTAATGGTATTGAGTTTCTTTTGTCCGATGAGCATTATATTATTCCCAACTCTTTTACCAAGGAGGTAACGCGTATTAATGCACTTACAGAGATTCCCGGAGCACCGGACTTTGTCAAGGGGATTATCAATTTCCGTGGAAAAATACTATCGGTGTTGGATATCCGTCTATTTTTTGGACTTCAACCCAAAGGAATTACAAACCTGAACAGTGTCATCCTGGTGGAATGGAATGAGCTTGAATTCGGTATACTTGCAGACCAGATATTTGGAAATATCAATTATGATGACACAGACCTGTTTGGTGAGATTCCTGAACATTTGTCACAAGCAGACAGCTTTATTGAAGGAGTAACACAGAAAGGACATATTGTACTTGATATGAAAGCACTGATGGACAGCAAAAAAATAATCGTACATAAATAACTATAGCACCCGGAGGATAAGACATGGAACAAAGAAAAATTCAATTCAAAGGTATTGGCCGAAAACTCACAATCATCCTTGTGATTATTGCTGTGTTTAGTATTGCACTGACAGGGGTTTTCAGTGTAATCAGTGCTCGATCAGCGTTAAAAGAAAATGAGTTTGATAAACTTCATGCGGTTGGAACCTTAAAAACCATTGATATAAGCAACTTTCTGGAGCGAAAGACCAGAGATCTATATATGCTCTCTGAATCACAGAACACCATTGATGCCTATAAAAAATTAAATAAATATCATGATGAGGGTGGCGCATTAAGCAATGGTATGATCGACATACATTCGGAACGATACCAAAACATTTATAATGATATCGACCCTTACTTTCGTAGTTATCTTGAGGCCTATAACTTTTACGATCTTTTCTTCATTTGTGAAGCACATGGTCATGTACTCTATTCTGTTACCGCAGAGAGTGACCTTGGAACAAATCTGGTTTCTGGTCCTTACAAAAATTCCGGACTTGCTGAAGTATGGCGGAAAGTAGTCAAAACAGGCCAATCTGCTATTGTTGATTTCTCGTTTTTTGAACCTTCACAGGAAAATGCAGCTTTCATAGGTACTCCCGTTAAGAATAGTGAAGGTGAA
Organism: Marinilabiliales bacterium; assembly: GCA_002869405.1. Taxonomy (GTDB): domain Bacteria; phylum Bacteroidota; class Bacteroidia; order Bacteroidales; family BM520; genus BM520. Next base: position 654 of record PKSY01000168.1, on the reverse strand, counting down.
GTTGTGGCAATTCTGGCTCTTCAACTAAGTACTGAAAAAATCAACAACATTATGAACGAACGAACCGGTCTTGGAGATTCGGGTGAGACCTATCTCGTTGGTGATGATTTCATGATGCGCTCTGACTCAAGATTTTCTGAAGAGACTACCATCCTCTCATTTAAAATAGAAACAGAAAGTGTTATTGATGCTCAAAATAACAGAGAAGGAACCCACATTATTGACGACTATCGAGGGGTTGAGGTATTGAGCTATTACACCGACCTCAAACTGGATGAAAAGTATAATGCTGACTTTGACTGGGCTCTGGTGGCAGAAATTGATAAAAAAGAGGCATTTTTTTCCATTACAAATATGATATGGGAAACTATTATCATCGGAATTATCCTTATCGTAGCATGTGCTTTCATTGCATTCGTGATATCCCGCCAGTTTACAAAACCAATTATTGCCCTTGAAGAAGTAACGTCATTAATGGCATCAGGGGACCTTACCAGTGTGCTAACTGTAAAGACAAACGATGAGATTGGAATGTTGGCAGACTCTTTCCGGACGATGCAGGGAAGCCTCAAAAACCAGATGGAGGAGATTACTCAGGGAGTGAGTGTACTGTCTTCATCATCCAGTGAAATAATGGCCATGATCTCCCAACTG
>PKSY01000017.1 GCA_002869405.1 Marinilabiliales bacterium | reverse complement strand
CTGGCAGATTACGTGCGGAAAGGCATTGATTTGCTTGAGAATGAGAATGGCTTTTTCATGATGGTAGAAGGAGGAAAAATTGACTGGGCGTGCCATTCCAATGATGGAGCCACAGTAATTCATGAAGTTATTGATTTCGATAAGGCGGTTGGCGAAGCAATGAAGTTTTATCTTAACCATCCTGATGAGACGCTGATTATTGTTACCGGAGATCATGAGACAGGTGGTCTGGGACTTGGATCAACAATTTCAGGAAAAGGCAACGATATTGCACTCTTCAACAACCAGAAAGCCTCGCTGGAAGTGATTGAAAAGCATATGAGCATGCTTACGGAACCCACATTTGAGCAAATTTTGACAGAGGTTGACAGCTATTTCGGGCTGGGCACGGAAATCGCGCTTACCGATTACGATATTAAACGATTACGAAGAGCCTATAATCACACATATCGCGGAGGTGACGGCATGACTGAAAGCGAAGTATCTGCCACTTACGGATATTATGATCCCGTGACAATTACAGCAACGCATATTCTTTCTGAAAAAGCCGGAGTTGACTGGACAACATACTCACATACATCAATGCCGCTGCCTGTACACAGCATTGGAGCGGGATCAGAGATGTTCGGAGGATATTATGATAACACCGATATTCCGAAGAAGATTATTGCATTGATTTCGGAGTAAGGGAGATTGGTTGATTGGCGGAAACAAATTTTGATGAATGTGCCAGAACCATGCATATGCTAATCGTAAACATCAATAGATATCAAGATCTTCGCCAACAACAACTTTGCCCTTATAATGCGCTGAGATTTCTTCAATTAATTCATCATTTGTCTGCCCCCATGAAAGCACATGGTAAAGAATGATTATGCCGGGTTGAGTTTTATTTGCAATGTCAGCAAGTTCAATTGTTGAGGTATGATTTTGTGAATGATACGTTTGCCAGAACTCGTTTCTCAAATTGCACTTAATTTTTGAATACACTTCATGAATGAGGATATCAGCATTTGATGCATATTCAATGAGCTTATCGGAAGGAGAAGAATCTCCGGATATCACAATAACCTTGTCGGGTGTTGTAAGCCGAAAGCCCCAGGCATCTGGCCAGGTACCGTGATGTACGGGAAAAGCTTCAACAATGATATTATCATCCAGATAAACAGTATCTTCCTTCATAATCTCGTGGCTATTCACACGCCATCCCATGTTATTTGCCGGCTCCTGCCCATATAAACGATACTTAATATCTTCCTGGTAGGCTTCCAAAATATGCTCTGTCATTTCCACAATCCCTTCCGGTCCATAAACTTCAAGAGGCTCATCCCGCCCCATAACCCATGGTGTTAAAATTAAATCGGGGTATCCTGTGGTATGATCCGAATGGAGGTGGGTAAGAAACGCCATTTTAATATTCTTCACGTCAAGGCCTTTTACAGTTCCACCATAACGGGGCGACATGGCAGCAGCCTGCCGGATTAAACCCGGACCAAAATCAAAAATATACGGTGTATCATTTACCACAACAGCGATGCAGGAGCCCGACCGTAATGGATTTGGATTAGGGTTTCCGGTTCCCAGCATAACAATTTTGGTGGTCTCTGAATCAGAGAAATCCCTTTGCGCTGTGACGCATGTTGAGACCAAAAAAAGAGCTAAAACAAAAATGAGTTTCCGATTCATCTTATTTTTCATTAAAAAATGTATGCTTAAATTTTAATCAATTATAAACCAATTGACCGACAATGGATTATGAGCATTTTAATGATAAAAACACATCACCTTAACTATTTCCAATCAAAATCCCAGAGAGGCTCAGCCCCTCGAAGGTGTTTTACAAAATAATTCCATCTTGTTTTTGTGAAATACTTCTGGTGTTGTCCGGTATAGCCATGTCGCTGGCTTGGCAAAATCAGCATATCAAATTGTTTATCTGCTTTAATAAGCGCTTCTGCAAGTTTAAACGAGGCCGAAGGATTAACATTTTCATCGATGCCGCCATGGACTATTAAAAGTTTCCCTTTTAGATTTGCGGCCATCGTAATATTGGATTGCAGATGGTAGGCAGAATCCACCGGCCACCCCATATACATTTCCGGCCACCAGGCTTTTTCCATACGATGATCATGGTCTCCTGAGCTTGCCACAGCAACTTTGTAAAAATCAGGGTATGCCAATACCGCATGCCCGGCATCATAACCACCGGCAGAATGACCAAAAATCCCGACACGACCAGTATCAATCCAATGATATTTATCACCAAGCTGCTTTATAGCTAATACATGATCCTCCAGGTTTCCACCCAGGTTTTTATAGGAATAATCGTGAAATTCTTTGGATCTGCCTGAAGACCCAAGCCCATCTACAACCACGACAACAAACCCAAGCTCAGCATATGATTGCAAACGAAATGCACTGGCAAAGTCCTTTGGAAATACATGAGTGTGCGGACCAGTGTAGGAATACTCAAGAACGGGATATCGCATCGTCGAATCAAAATTCGTTGGCTTCCACAGCGCTCCATAAATCGTGGTTTCTCCATCCCGGGCAGTGGCTGTAAATATTTCAGGACTGCTCCAGCCTTTCAGCATGCTAATATCGGCATGTCCCAGTTCCATAAGAATATCTCCTGACGCAGCACTTCTTAATACCGTTACTGTAGGGTCATTAATTGTCGAATAATTGTCAGCGAAATATTTGCCATCAGTGGAAAAATCAATTGTATGGTGTTTATCTTCAGGCGTAAGTAAGGTAAGGTTTTCTCCGTTAAACGAAATGCTATACAGGTGTTGATAATAAGGATTACGGCCTTTCTCTTTGCCTGATGCCATAAAAAAGATCTTTTCATTCTCATGATCAACCTTCACAACACTGTTTATGTAGTAGTTGCCCTGAGTTAATGCATTTTCCTTTTTTGTCTTTAAATTCAGACTATATAGTTGTCGCCATCCACTTTTCTCGGACAGGAAGAACAAAAGATCAGATTTTTCTGCAAAATTAAATGTAAAATTGTCAATATTCGTTTCACAACTCTCCGAATATAATGTATCAAGGTGCCCGGTATTAAGGTCGAATGAATAGATCCAGAGGTTCTTATAGCCACGAGAGGTTCTTTTGAGGTAAACCTTTCCCGGTGTTTCCGACCAGGTAACATCGATACTGTTAATATGTGTACATGCAGGTAAATCAACTTTAATTTCCTTTCCTGAAATAATATTAAAAAACACAGGCTCAACATATATCATTGCAGTATCACCAGGAGAACCACGATAATATGAGAGTAATTTTGGACGATACAAACTGTCAATACTCCAATCCAATAAGTACATTTTCTGTGCTGATCGCAAATCACAGATATTGGCAGAAATCCATTCGCTGTTTTCAGACCAGTCTACGCCAAAATGTGCCGGCCGTTCACCGTTTTCACCTTCAATTATATCAGCCCAACCGACCCAGGTTGCATACTCATATCCTTTTCTTCCGGAAGTACTCAATTGCTTTATCTCTCCGGTTTCAGCAGACTTTGCAAAGAGATTGTAATCATCTGTATACGCTATCCATTTTTTATCAGGAGAGAGGCTCTCATCTGAATTTTCTTTGGGTGATTCCTTCGGAGAACTTAAAGTACAGGTTTTAGTATTTAAAATGAAATTTCTGTTTTTCACCGATAACGCCATTTCATCCGGGCTAATATATTCGATATTATTTAGTGGCAGGTCGTTAGCCTCTACATCTTCGTTTATTGAATCTGATAGGATTTCAGATAGCTTTTGATGATCAAACAACTCAGATTTTACCAGCTGTGGTAGTAATACTTTATAATATACTTTACTATCGGGTGAATAATCAATATACCATATACCTGTACTATCCGGAAACCAATCAGGATGAATATAGGTATTAAAAACTATTTCATTGTTGTAATTACTATAAAGAAAACTTACTGCCCGATTGTAATCTTCTTTTGTAATTTGATTTTGAGCAAAGAGCACGTTCGAAATAAAAACAATGCAGAGAACAGCCAGCGTTATTTTTTTCATAATCAGCTATCTTGTGTATATGAGATAATATCATCTCGGGTCTTATTTGGAGGAGCAAGATACAAAAGAAAACAAATCTGATCATAAACAGTTTTTCCAATGAATGCCAAAACAGATCAATATTCACTTTTGCATCCGGATTTGCGGAAAGAACGATTTCATCGCTACAATATCACAAATTATTTCTTCAGATTACATAAATGTACTAACTGATTTATTTGACGTAAAAGAAAAGACCTGTCAGGTTTTGAAAACCTGACAGGTCTCTTGTAAGTAAATTAACAGAGCCACAAGTTGGAGTTACATTACTGATTAATAGTCTTTGTATTTCTATTATTCCTCTGCCGTGGCCTCTGCGGCAGCTTCACCGGCGAGGTAGTTGTCGAAGTGGTAGAGGTTTCCTTTTGCACCACCGATGAGGTTCAGCTTGTCAAGGATACCACCAAAGAGTGCTTCTTCCTCATCCTGCTCCATGATAAACCACTGGAGGAACTGGCAGGTATTGAAGTCTTTCTCAGCAAATGCAAGATCATAAATGGCATTGATAGATCGGGTGATCATCTGCTCGTGATCGTAGATCTGCTCGAAGATATCCTGCAGGTCTTTATACTCATTTGCCGGTTCTTCCAGAGCAGCACACAGAGCCTGAGCGCCACGTTCATTTACATACTTGATGAATTTGAACTGGTGCATGCGCTCTTCGTCGCTGTGCTCATAAAGGAACGCGGCGGTTCCGGGGAATCCGTTGGCATCAGCCCACGACGCCATGGCAAGATATAATCTTGAAGATTCTTCTTCCAGTTTAATCTGATGATTAATCGCGTTTACAATATTTTCTTTCATCATAACAGTAATATTTTATGTTTTGGTTTACTTTTGACTTATGAACAACAGGAGTATCTGTTTGTTCGGTTTTTTTCACACGCTAAGGTAAAAAAAATGATTGATATCAAAACCGATGAGCGGTATATGCGCGAAGCCATACGACAGGCAGAAATGGCCTTTGATGCCGATGAAGTTCCGGTTGGCGCTGTGATTGTTTGCAATGACCGCATTATCGCCCGTGCACATAATCTTACAGAGCGGCTCAACGACGTCACTGCCCATGCCGAGATGCAGGCCTTCACCTCAGCATTTAATTTCCTTGGCGGGAAATATCTTCACGATTGTACTTTGTATGTAACTCTGGAGCCTTGTGTGATGTGCGCCGGTGCTTCATACTGGTCGCAGATTAGCCGTGTTGTATATGGTGCTGATGATGAAAAACGTGGATTTTCAACTACAGGAGTGAATCTTCTACACCCAAAAACTTCTGTTACAAAAGGTGTTTTAAAGGAGGATTGCGCAACGCTGATGCAGGAGTTCTTCAGAAAAAAGAGATGATTACCCGGGAATCTCAAACCAGAATCTGCTGCCCCGACCTACCTTCGACTTCACCTGTATGCCTTCTGATCCCATATTTTGAGCCAGATGCTGCGCTATGGAGAGTCCCAGACCCACTCCTGGCTCACCAAGTAAACTTTGATTATCGGCCTTGTAGAAACGAGTGAAAATCCGTGGCAAATCCTCTTCAGGAATTCCAACACCGGTATCTTCCACAAAAAAGAGAAAATGACCGTTGTGCCTCTCATATCCAAAAGAGACCACTCCCTGTTCTGTGAAACGAATCGCATTATCGATAAGATTTTCCAGAATTTGTAATAACCGATCAGGATCGGTATCAAAAAGATCCTCACCGTCAGAAAGGTCTTTAAAAGTATGTATCTCCGGCGTATTAATCTTATGCTCAGAGGTTATTCTTTCATATTTATAAGCAATGTCATCAATAAGTTTGTTAAGATAAATTCCTGAATAGACCACCTTAAGATCGCCACTTTCAATGCGTGCCAGCTCCATAATATCATTAATCATGTTCAGCACCTGCTTTGTGTTGTTACTGATCTGGTTACAATACTGCAAAAGCTGGCTGTTCATCGCTCCTGATTCGAGGGCAATAAGCTGAGCAAATCCATTTACAGCATTCAGTGGGGTTCTCAACTCAGCACTTATATTGTTAAGAAATGCAGTCTTAATCTGTTCGCTTTGCTCCGCCTTTCTTTTAGCCACTTCCAGCTCCTGGTGCATTGCCTTCTGGCGTGTCAGATCATATATGTTCAGAACCACATAATCGGGCTGCATATATGAAAACTGAAAGCTGGCATAAATCACGTTTTCACTAAAAAATCCTTTAAAAAACGACTCTTTACCAAAACGAAGACCTTCCCTGAGACACTGTTTCATATCGATAACCAGATCTCTGCGGCCGGGAAATATCTCCTCCGCATTTTTATGTACCAGCTCTTTGTAAACCAACTCACCAGCTTCGTTTTCTGCGCGTGCAAGGTTAAATCCTTCACCATTAAACTGGAAGTAAAATGTAAATATCGGGTAATTCTGGAGCGACTGTCCGGATGTCTCTTCAATAGTATCTTCCGGATTTTCCTGAAGCAGTTCATTCCTGTATGTTACATCCCTGAATCGAAGGATTATTACCTCTTTATTCTCATGAGTAAGAGAATATCCGGTAACATCAAAAATCTGTTTCTCGCGATGCTCGTCGAAGCGGAAAAGCTCAAAATGGTGCTTTCTAAAGGTTTTTACCTGATGAAGGTTATCGAGAAAATAGGTCTTTTGATTGGAAGGGATAAAATCAAGTACTTCCCGGCCAATAATTTCTTTACGGGAAATATTCAACAGGTCGGTTGCCCGCATATTACAGTCTGTAACAACCGGCGGACGCGATTCCATATCAATCACCACTGCGCTTTCCAGTTGCGACGACAGCAGATATTCATATTTGCTGCGACTGTCAATGGTAAGTTTCTCCTTACTGGATCCGCAATCCTGCTTTTTATCAAGCTCCGATTTCAGCTCACGGTTTTCTTTCTCCAGAAGCATGAGCCTGGTAAGGTAAGATTGCAGATTTAAATCCTTTGACATAGTCTATTTGATGTACTTTCCTAAGTAACGGCTAAAGTACGAATTTTGTTGAGTTTAATTTGTATCTTTGTAGATAGTCAAAACCCCAAAATCAACAAAAATCTTTTTCGATATGGATCCTGAACCGTCGTTTTTTACAGCTACAGATGAACTGGAGATAGCCTATTATAAATGGCTGCCCAAAGAAGAAACCCCAAAGGTCATAATTCAAATCGTACATGGAATGGCAGAGCATGCAGCACGATACGATCACTTTGGCCGGTTTATGGCGTCGCACGGATATGCAGTTTATGCTGAAGATCATCGTGGGCATGGTGTTACTGCCGACAGAAATGGTATTCACGGAGACTTTGGCCCCGAGCCCGGCTGGCAATCGGTGGTGAATGATATCAGAACACTTTCGGAAATAGCATCACATGATTTTCCGGAATCTCCGCTTTTTCTCTTTGGTCATAGCATGGGGTCATTTCTAACACGTACATATATCACTCAATTCGGGGATGCAGTAAAAGGAGTGATTCTCTCCGGAACCGCTGGAAACCCTGGGTTAACAGCTGCAGGAGGACGACTTATAGCAAAGCGGGCAATGAAAAAATATGGTCCGGAAACCGCCAGCCCAAAACTCGATAAAATGTCGTTCGGCAGTTTTAACAAGAAGATAAATAATCCAAAAACAGATTTTGACTGGCTCTCGGTAAATGAGGAGAATGTGGAGAAATACATTAATGATCCTTGGTGTGGTTTTGTGTGTTCCAATAGATTCTTTTATGAACTTTTGGGAGGGCTGCGCTATATCTTCCGTAAAGAAAACATACAAAAGGTACCCATAAACTTGCCGATGCTTTTTATAGCCGGCGCCGGCGACCCTGTTGGAAATTATGGGAAAGGTGTTGCACAATCGGCGGAATTGTATCGCGGGGCCGGAGTGAAAAATGTTGAAGTAAAACTCTATCCCAATGTCCGTCATGAAATTCTAAATGACAATTCCAAAGATGAAGTTTATGAGGATGTATTGGCATGGATAGAGGAGTGGTTAAATAATTAGAAATATTAAAAGACCGAGAACGGGGATGAGGAATAGATGTAGGAGTATTTTTGTTTTGGGGTTTTGTTGAGTATTGGGCATAGGAAGTCTTTTGAAACCCTTTTAAACCCTTTCAAAGGGTTAGTTGTAATATTAATTCACAAAACAACCTCAGGAATTCCCAATAAAAACACACTTAAATCCACCAAAAAGACCGAGTACGTTGTACGATGCAATTCTGGCTTCTATAACTTTATACCAAATTACCACTTTTGTTACCCTTCGGTCATAAAAATTAAATTCTAAAAATGAATATCCAGAAAATACAAAAGCGCGAAGAGTATAGTAAAACTCTCCGCGCAATGCATATTTTTTAAAACACCTTCTGATGCTTGAAGCTAATCTAGTAGCTTGCCTCGAATTGCTTCAGAAAACGTAAATCATTTTCAAAAAATAACCGTAAGTCATTAATCTGGTATTTCAGCATCGTTATACGCTCGATACCCATTCCAAAGGCAAACCCCGAATATTTCTGCGGATCAATACCACAGCTTTCAAGTACATTGGGATCCACCATTCCACAGCCCAGAATTTCTACCCAGCCGGTATATTTACAGATGTTACATCCTTTTCCACCGCATATCATACAGCTCACATCCATCTCTGCGGAAGGTTCTGTAAACGGGAAGTAACTGGGGCGCAGACGGATATCTGTATTTTCTCCGAACATCTCCTTGGCAAAATAGAGCAGTGTCTGTTTAAGATCGGCAAACGATACGTTTTCATCCACATACAGGCCTTCTACCTGATGGAAGATACAGTGAGCTCTGGCAGATATTGCCTCATTACGGAATACCCTTCCGGGGAAAATCATCCGTATCGGAGGCTTACTGTTTTCCATAGTTCTCACCTGCACAGATGATGTATGCGTACGAAGTGCTATATCCGGATCTTTCTCGATAAAGAATGTATCCTGCATATCACGGGCAGGATGCTCTTCAGGGAAGTTCAACGCTGTGAAGTTGTGGAAATCATCTTCAATTTCAGGACCTTCAGCAACGGTAAATCCGATTCGACCAAAGATGTCGATAATTTCATTACGCACAATGCTCAACGGGTGCCGAGACCCTGCATTAGACCAGTTTGCCGGTCGTGTAAGATCAATGTTTCCTTCGCTGCTCTCCTCTTTTTCATCGAGCTGTGCCTTAAAGCGCTCAATTTGTTCCTGAGCTTTTGTTTTTAAAGTATTCAGCAGCACTCCCACTTCACGTTTCTGCTCGTTTGGAACATTTCTGAATTCACCAAAAAGTGAAGGAATCATTCCTTTTTTTGAGAGGTATTTAAGACGGAAATCCTCCATCTGAGCTTCTGTATCAGCCCTGAAGGATTCAATTTCCCTGATAAGATGTTCTATCTTTTCTTTCATGATTAGCGTTATTCAATGATTCTGGCTTTCATGGTTACTGCCTCATTGGGTTTGTCCATACGGCCGGTTTGTACGGATGCTATTTTATCAAGCACATCAAAACCGGAAATCAGCTCACCGAAAACTGTATATTCTCCATCGAGGTGAGGTGCGCCGCCGGTTTCAGAATAAACCTTAATCTGCTCTTCGGAGAAGGGTTTTCCCATGCGCTGTCCCAGCATCTTAAGTTCTGCCGCTGAGAATGTTCTGCCGTCAACAATATAAAACTGAGATCCTGAGGAACGTTTTTCAGGATTCACCTGATCGCCTTTTCTTGCTGCTGCAAGAGCACCACGTTTATGCATCATACCGGGGATAATTTCAGCTTCAATAGTATAACCGGCATCTTTCATTCCGCCGTTATGACCACCACCCTGAATCATAAACCCTTTGATGATACGGTGAAAATCAGATTCATTATAAAAACCCTCTTTCACCAGCTTTATAAAATTATCACGGTGTATTGGAGTTTCATTATAGAGCTCAACAACCATCACACCCAGTGATGTGGTAATCTCAACCTTAGTTCTTTTTTCCTGTGCCTGTGCTGTCATCATCATACTCATTAGAAGCAATGAGCAAACTATCAGTTTACGCATCATATTATTTTACTCTTTTTACTGTCATTTTAATATTATTCACCGGGCGATCCATAGCATTGGTCTCCACAGCTGCAATCTTATCAATTACATCCAGGCCTTCTACCACTTCACCGAAAACAGTGTACATTCCGTCAAGGTGAGGGATACCACCAACAGTTGTATAAATTTCGCGCGCATCAGGAGATATCTTCCACTCCTGGTCGGTAATCATTTCATCGAGTTGCGGCTCCAGAGCCATTAGTTTAGCATTGAGTTCATCATTTTTTCCAGCTTCCTGCATCTGCTGCAATTCTTTGGCAAAAGCTTCGTTTGCAGGATCCTGAATAAAGCGACCGAAAGCGGCACGACGAGCCTGCATTTTTTTATTAAGTTCGAAGTTATCAAGCTCTTCGTTGGTATATACTTTTCCCTGAGCAATGTAAAACTGAGATCCTGAGCTTTTCCTTTCGGGATTCATGTTATCACTG
>PKSY01000132.1 GCA_002869405.1 Marinilabiliales bacterium | reverse complement strand
TTTTCCTTCATGACCGTTATGTCATAACCAACCATAATCACTTCATCAGCTTCGGTCTTAAATGTCGCCCAGTTATGGATAGCTTTTTTCCCTTTAAGGATGAGTTTTACCTCACGAAACTCACCATCATAAAGTGCAAATTTTCTGAAATTTTCCTTGTTTTCTGTGCTTTGCTCCAGTAGCGGCTCTATCTGGCTCACATCAAATTTGTCTTCCAGATCAAATTCAAAGGTTTGTTCTCCCCGCTTATTCCAGAACTTTTTAACTCTGTTTTTATCCAAAACGCCAATCATTACCGGTACATTTTCAAAAATTGTACGGAATCGCTCTTCGTTTTCACGAAGCAGCTCTTCGGTTCTGAACTTCGTCTGGATGACATTGTTAATACTTTGGTTTACAATAGCGATATCTTTTAGTGAATAGCCTTCATCTCTTAACATCCTGCCACTTTGAACAGCATTTTCAAGATCTTCGGAGAAAAGTGTGAAGTTGTGTTTTATCCTTCCGGAAATCATATTTGCAACAAAAAAGACCAACCCCAGAAGAAGTAGCATAAAAAAGATTGTGAGAAAAATTTTAAGCCTTAATTGTTGATAAAGATGCTGTTTTTGATTATCAATCATGGAGTCAATCTGGTCTATATGGATTCCTGATCCTATTACCCATTGCCAGTCATCATAAGTTTTGACATACGAGATTTTTGGTGCCGGTTCCTCCTTTCCCAGTTTAGGCCATGAATATTGGACAAATCCACCATCAGGCTGCGAGGCTGTTTCTTTTTGTATTTTCATATGATTTGTGCCGTCGCTGTATACCAGGTCTCCAAGGTAATCTCCACTATTATATGTTGGAGAATCAATTACAATGGCGTGCCCGCTGAAACTGTTGACGAAAATATATCCGCCTTCACCAAAACGAATGTTTTTTACGCGTTGTATCACATCTTCCTGCATGTCCTTTTCAATATTGTCAAGGTACTCTCCGCATCCAACATACCAGTTCAATGGTTTAAAAAGTTTTATGTAAGATGTTTTGGGATATAATGAGTCAGGATTTGCATCAGGTTTACTCCAGTAGTCAGTTACAAAACCTTCTCCGTAATTTCGGATTACATCCAGTTCATCACGGATTACAAAGTTCCCCTTTTCATCCTGCAGGTCAAGAAGATTTTTACCTTCAAACTGGGGTGCTACAGGATACAGCTCTTCAACGCCGTTCATTGAAACGATAAAATAATAACCCCGACCATGGAAGAAACGGGCAGGACGAAGGGCATCCTTTATTAACTGTTTTATTTCCTGATCACTGAGTTCTCCTTTATGTTGATAATATATATTTTCCATCATGAAGTAGGCTTCATCAACCCTGTCCTTGATGGCTTTCTCCATATTCTCCTCCAGAAACATTCTTGTGAAGTCAATGTATTCTATGACTTTGGTGGTTTCTGATTTTATTCTTTGTTTTTGTTCCTCCAGGTATTGTTCGCGTGTAATTTCAGCTTCCCGCTCAAAGTCGAAAAGCTCCATGGAGATGTAAATAATCCCTGTGAGGAATACGGCAAAAAGCGAAATGCCCGTAATGTAAAACCGAAAAGTATCGGCCAGTGTACGTTGTCTTTTTGCCTTGTTAGTTAGCATATTACAGATTTAGTTTTATTGCTGCTGTGGGCATCACTTCAACATCGCCGTCGAACGTGAAAAAGTTACGGCTGATTTCAATCTCTGTACCGATAGAGAAGGCTTTGTTTAAAACAAACCATAGCTGAGGTTCCGAGAGTAAAACCCATGTTGTACCATTACCTGAAAAATTATCCTGACTCCAGAAATCCACAAAACCGGAAAAGAGCAATTTGCCTTCCAATAGTGGTTCATACCAAACAGTCGTAAACTGGAAGTCAGGGCCACTGTTGCCTTTATTTATGCGGTATAGCAGTGAGGTACTGAGTTCAACGCCGGCGATTTTTACAGGATAAGTAATTCCCGTAAGCCAGGCGCTGTTGATGTAATCCGGAGTGCCGTCGTTATATTCAAACTGGATTCCAAAGCCACTTTTTTTATGCAAAGTGAATTTTCTGGCAATCTCAAAATAAGCCAGAGAGGCACCCTTATTCGATTTATTAAAGTCCACATCCATGAACATAAACAGTGAGCCCAGGTTGTCGGGCTTGAAAATTTCAAATGTCCCTGTGAAGTAATTCCGGCTTGCATCGGTATTGCCATCATCAGCACTGCTAAAATCATAATGTAACTGCAAATTTTGCCCAAGAGTTACTGTACATGCTATTATCAGCATGAAAAGAGTTAAAATGGTTTTCCTTGAATTCATTATCACTGCATTTATAACCGATATAAATATAGTAAATATTTTTGATATTGAGAAAATTATCCCCTGAAAAATGTCGGGGAAAGACTTATTTTTGTAAAAAATCTATATATGTACAGCCTTAGAAATGATTATAGCGAAGGTGCGCATCCTAAAATTCTGGAAGCACTTACAGCAACAAATACTACACAGGAAGAGGGATATGGTGAGGATAGTTATTCTGCTGAAGCAGAAAGATTGATAAAGGCTTTTTTTAATGCTCCCGGCGCTGATATACATTTCGTATCCGGTGGAACGCAGGCCAATTTGCTTGTAATCGCTTCTATGCTTAAACCCTGGGAATCGGTGATTGCTCCTGAAACAGGGCATATTTTTATTCATGAAGCCGGTGCTATTGAAGCCACAGGTCACCGGATTAGTACCATTCCTACTAAAGATGGGAAAATTACGCCGGAAGGAATCAAAGCAGTTGTAAATGCCCATACGGATGAACATATGGTGCTTCCCAAAATGGTCTTTATAAGTAACAGTACTGAGTTGGGAACCGTATACTCCGGCGCAGAGTTAAAGGCAATTCGTAAAGTATGTGATGAACTGAATCTTTACCTTTATCTTGATGGTGCACGTTTGGGCTCAGCGCTGGCCTCTGACAGCAACCTCAGCCCGGAAGATCTCACGAAATACACTGATGTATTTTATGTTGGCGCAACAAAAAACGGAGCGCTGCTGGGAGAAGCTATCATTATTAATAACGATTTATTTAAAGAGAATTTCCGTTTTAATATGAAACAGCGGGGTGCTTTACTGGCAAAGGGACGTTTGACCGGAATTCAGTTTCAGGAGCTTTTTCGTAATGATCTTTTTCTGGAGAATGCACGTCATGCCAATGCTATGGCTGCACAATTAGCTGCTGTTATTCGTGATTGTGGTTACTCTTTTCTGACAGATCCTGTCTCAAACCAGCTTTTTGTCATTTTTCCGGATAAAATTATTACAGCGCTGGAAAAAGAATTTGCTTTCTATACCTGGAGCAGAATTGATGAGTTGCACTCATCTGTGAGGTTGGTAACTTCCTGGGCCACAAAGCAGGAGCTTGTGGATGATTTTTCTGCGCTTCTGAAGCGAATTTCATAAAAAGCAGAAAGAGGGCTGCAGGAATGCAAACCCTCTTTCGATAAAGGAAGTGAAATGAACGTTATTTTTTAAACTACACCCTGTGCGAGCATTGCGTCGGCAACTTTTACAAAACCGCCAATGTTTGCTCCATCCACGTAGTTGATAAATCCGTTGTCTTTCTTACCATACTTCTCACAAGTAGCATGGATGTTAATCATGATATCATGAAGCTTGGCATCAACCTCTTCACGAGTCCATGACAGACGCATGGAGTTCTGAGTCATCTCAAGGCCTGAAACTGCCACACCACCTGCGTTAGCTGCTTTACCAGGACCATAAAGGATCTCGTTTTCGAGGAATACGATAACACCTTCCGGTACAGTTGGCATGTTTGCACCTTCAGAAACACAGATACAACCGTTAGCTACGAGAGTCTTGGCTTCTTCTTCAGAAATTTCGTTCTGAGTAGCACACGGCAAAGCAACTTCACACTTAATACCCCATGGGCGCTGTCCTTCTACATACTCACATCCATACTTATCAGCATACTCCTTGATACGACCACGCTTCACATTCTTCAGCCACATTACATACTCGAGCTTTTCATCATCGATACCGGCCGGGTCATAGATGAATCCGCTTGAATCGGAGAGAGTAACTACTTTTCCGCCGAGCTCATTCACTTTTTGCGTTGCAAATTGTGCTACGTTACCTGATCCGGATACTGTTACTGTAGTACCTTTGAATGATTTACCACGAGTTTTGAGCATCTCTTCAGCAAAATATACAGCACCATAACCTGTTGCTTCAGGACGGATGAGTGATCCACCCCATTCGCGACCTTTACCTGTAAGTACACCGGTAAATTCATTCTTGAGGCGCTTGTACTGACCAAACATGAAACCGATTTCACGGCCACCAACTCCGATGTCACCAGCCGGAACGTCAGTGTTAGGTCCAATATGACGGAAGAGCTCTGTCATGAAACTCTGGGTAAAACGCATTACCTCATTGTCAGATTTACCTTTAGGATCGAAATCAGAACCACCTTTACCACCGCCCATTGGAAGTGTGGTAAGAGAGTTTTTGAACACCTGCTCAAAAGCCAGGAATTTCAGGATACCAAGGTTTACAGTAGGGTGGAAACGAAGACCGCCTTTGTAAGGTCCAATGGCGCTGTTCATCTCAATACGGAAACCACGGTTTACCTGGACGCCACCATTGTCGTCAACCCATGGTACACGGAAAATGAGGACGCGCTCAGGCTCAACAATACGATCAAGAATCTTTGCCTCTTTGTACTGAGGATTCTCCTCAACAAAAGGAATGAGGGATTCAACTACCTCATGTACTGCCTGATGGAATTCTGATTCACTGGGGTTCTTGGCAATAACCTTAGCCATAAAGTCATTTACCTGCTGTTCAAAAATGTTTGCCATAATGATTTTTATTTGGTTTTATTGATTTATGAATTCTTGAAATTCGTTAATCAATATTAAGCAGATTTTGAGGTATGGAATACAGTAAGGGGAGGATAAAAGATGTTGAAGGATGAAAAATCAGTGAATCACGCAAAAGTTTTGAGGATTATTCTGAAAAGTAAATATCAATAGCTCCGCGAGACAATATATTTAAGTTTCTTCCTTTAAGAAGGATTTCATTTATCATTATTGAATAATTCACATTCTTCTATTTTCTGCGATGGAAAACAATCAATTCGGGGAATATAATCATCAAAAAATATAACTTTTGGTGATTATGATCACTAAAAGCATTATATTTGTAATAAAAACGATGTACCCTAGATATATACGAGAGATAATAACTGGTCGAATCGGTTCAGGAAAAGCAATAATAATAACTGGCCCCAGGCAGGTAGGAAAAACTACCCTTATTGAATCTATACTGGACTCAAATGAATATCTCCTTCTTGATGGTGATGACCCCAAGACCAGAACCCTGCTTACGGAACCAAACACAGAACAAATAAAATCAATATTGGGAAGTTATAAATTTGTTTTCATCGATGAGGCACAAAGAATAGAAGGAATTGGCATCACTATGAAAATTATTACTGATCGATTAAAAAATATTCAGTTATTTGCGAGTGGTTCCTCCTCATTTGATTTAACAAGTAAAATAAATGAACCATTAACCGGGAGAAAGTGGGAATATCAATTATTTCCAATTTCATGGGAAGAATACGAGATGCATCATGGCTATTTACACTCAGAACAACAACTTGAGAACAGGCTCCTTTTCGGAATGTATCCGGATGTGTTAAATAACCCTAAGGATGAAATTAATATCCTGAGAAATCTTGTTAGTAGTTATTTATACAAAGATATATTATCCTATGCTGAAATCCGGAAACCTGAAGTTCTCGAAAAGCTTGTGCAGGCTTTAGCTTTACAGGTTGGAAGTGAAGTGAATTATTCTGAGTTGGCACAAATTGTTAATATTGATAAAAATACGGTCAGCAAATATATAGACATCCTTCAGAAAGGATATATAATCTTCAAATTGAGTAGCTTTAGCAGAAATATCCGAAATGAAATCAAAACAAATAAGAAAATTTACTTCTATGATAATGGTGTTAGAAACATGGTTATAGGGAATTTCAACCCATTGGATTTACGAACTGACAAAGGTGCTTTATGGGAGAATTTTCTGATTTCCGAAAGGATAAAACAAATCACTTACAAACAGCGACTATCAAAGCCCTATTTTTGGAGGACCAGGCAGCAACAGGAGGTCGATTTCGTCGAAGAGGAGAGTGGTAATATAAGAGGATATGAATTCAAATGGAAAAAAAAGAACAATGCCAGACTGCCAAAAACATTTACCTCAACGTATAACGCTACATCGAAAATTATTGACAGAGAAAATTTCAGGGATTTTGTGATTATTACATAAACACTTACCGGAATTAATTGAGAGGTTACAGATCCACATAATTATTCCGGATCGCAAACTTCACCATATCAACAGTGGTGCGTAGGTTAATCTTCTTCATGATGTTATTCTTGTGCGACTCCACCGTTCTGATAGATATGAAGAGCTTGTCGGCGATCTCCTTGTTGGTATATCCTTCACCATATAATGTAAGCACCTCCTCTTCACGGGTCGAGAGTTTCTCTTTCTCTTCCTCCTTTTCGTTTTCCGGGCTTCTTTTTAAATAACTGTGGAGGATAATATTTGTGATGGATTTGTCGTAGAAGTCGTAGCCGTTGCGGATGGTGTAGATAGCCTCCACAAGGTCGTTGCGGGAGCTCTCTTTGGTTAGAATACCTTTTGCACCTGAGCGAATCGTTTGCAATATAAACTGGTCATCGGCTTCCATGGCAAAAACCAGTAATCGAACTTTCGGAAACTGCCTGGAAAGTTGCTTTATGGTCTCAACCTCTTCTTGCGCCGGATTGTAAAGATTGATTATGGCAATGTTTGAAGGTTCTAGTTTTAAAGTAGTGAAAAGCTCCCGGAAATCCTTTACGCAATCTTTAATATGAATATCGCTAACCGTTGCCAGCATAGCTTTAATACCCTGACATACGATCTGATGATCATCAACAATTACTAAGGTGATTTTGTCCATGAGTCGTTCACTTCCTCTAAAGCACACGAATTTAGCAATAAAAAATTGATTAGCTACACTGCGTTGAAAAAAACCATCAGACTGAAGGATTTGCAATGAATTTTCTTAACTTGTGGCGATAGAAAAGATAAAGCATATGCCCGACAATTATCAGCCCGGAAAAGATTATGAAAAGTTGTTTGCCGAAAACCAGGAGCGACTAAAGGAACTGGCTGCAATCAATAAGACTACCTCGATATTTCAGGAAAATAAACCTCTTGAAGAATCCTTACAGCAGGTTTGTAATATGTTACCCGAGGCGTGGCAATACCCCGACTACACCTGCGCACGTTTACGATACGGAAGTGTTGAGTTTGTTACAAATGAGTTTATCGAAACACGATGGCGGCAGTATCAGAGTTTTGAAACTCTTAATGGGGTCAAAGGATCTCTGGAGGTATACTATACCAAAGAGTTCAGGATCCTTGACGAAGGTCCCTTTCTTCGTGAAGAACGACACCTGATCAGAAACCTGTCTGAAATTATTACCGGTTATCTTAACAGCAGGCTCGCCCATGAGCTGATGATGAAGGTCCGTACCGGAAGCGCTTCATCACAGGAAAAAATATCTCATGATGAATCGGTGCTTGAGCCCGGAATGTCATCAAAAAAACTACTCCAGCGTTTTCTTAACAAGAATAACTACGACCGGGATATCTATCATGATCTGATGCCATTTAAAGTCAAGGAAATCCTGCTGGTTGCCACACTTTATGATGCCTACAGCATTGAAAAGGAGGGCCGGTTCTCTGAATATGTCCTCGGAGAATACAGCAGCCTTAACTTAACTTCTGTTCCCAGAATTACGGGAGTCTCCAGCATGCAGGAGGCAAAAGAAGAACTTGAAAACAAACACTTCGACCTGGTCATAATCATGATGGGGGTCGAAAAACAGATTTCCTCAGAAATTGCTGAAAGCATTAAGGCCAAATATCCATATATCCCGGTTTTTCTGCTTCTTAATAATAATAAAGACCTTAAGCTGATCAGAAAAACACCCTCTTTAATTCAAAATATTGATAAGGTCTTTATATGGAATGGGGAGCCTAAAATCTTTTTCGCCATGATTAAACATGTGGAGGATCAGATCAATGTGAATAATGATACACGAAACGGATTAGTGCGCGTAATTCTTCTTGTGGAGGATAACCCCATCTATTACTCCCGATATTTCCCTCTTCTGTATGATGTCGTTATGGAACAAACACGTGCTCTTATTGACGATGTGAGTACAGATGAACTCTATAAAGTGCTGAGACTTCGCGCAAGACCAAAAATTCTGCTTGCCACAAATTATGAAGAGGCAAAAACAATTCTAAATACCTATAAGGATTTTCTTTTATGCCTGATTACGGATGTGGAATTTGAACGCAAAGGAGTTACTGATGAACATGCCGGTTTCCGTCTTGCCGATTATGCCAAAAGAATTAAAAGTGACCTGCCAACAGTAATCCAGTCTTCTGAAGAACAAAATGCTGAGGTTGCATATGCCCTGCAGGCTACCTTTATTGATAAAAATTCAGATACACTCAAGCAGGACTTCCGAAGTTTTATTACTCACTACCTTGGCTTTGGTAATTTTGTGTATCGCGATAAAACCGGCCGTCAGATTGGAGTTGCCAGAACGTTGCGTGAGTTTGAGATGCAACTCAAGCGAATTCCCGACGATTCACTCCTGTACCATGCACGAAAAGACCACTTCTCCATGTGGCTTATGGCCCGAGGTGAAATACAGGCAGCTAAAATCCTTAATCCACAGAAAGTTACTGACTTTGAGAGCCCATCCAAAATACGTGCATATCTCATTGATGTAATCCATAAGTTTAGAAATGAACAGGATAAAGGAAAAGTAATTCCTTTTAGTGAAGAAGGTATTATTGATGAAACCAATATTATAAGCCTTGCAGAGGGTTCTCTGGGAGGAAAAGGTCGTGGCCTCGCTTTTGTTAACACCTTAATAAATAATCTCGACTTCTCGCATTATATCCCCAATATCAATATTCGTACTCCAAAGACCTCTATCATTGGTGTTGAAGAGTTTGAACTTTTCCTCTCCAGAAATAACCTTGCTGAGAGAGCATTGCATGAAAAGGATTATGATAAGATAAAGGTAATGTTTCTTGAAGGAAACCTTAGCAAAACATTGATAAAGAAACTTAAGGTTATACTTAAGAAAATAAATAAACCACTGGCGGTACGCTCTTCCGGATTATTCGAAGATTCCATGATGCAGCCATTTGCAGGAATATTTGAAACCTATTACATCCCTAATAATCACCCTGATCAAAATGTGAGACTTCAGCAATTGATGGATGCAATAAAGTTGGTTTATGCCTCTGTATATTCTGATGTTGCCAAACAGTATGTGGAAGCTGTAAATTATAAAATCGAACAAGAACGTATGGCTGTCGTTATTCAGGAACTTGTGGGAAATAAATTCGGAACAGTTTTTTATCCCCATATCTCCGGTGTTGCCCAGTCGTACAACTATTATCCCGTGGCACATATGAAGCCTGAAGAGGGCTTTGGAATTATTGCACTGGGACTTGGAAAATACGTGGTGGAAGGGGAGAAGTGTTACCGCTTCAGCCCCTCATATCCGGATACGGAAATCAGCAGCCAGAAAGATCAGTTTAAAAACTCACAGACTGAATTCTTTGCTTTGGATTTGAAAAACAGGGATATCAATTTGCTTGAAGGAGACACTGCCGGGCTTATGCGCCTGGGTATTGATGAAGCTGAACGCCATGGAACCCTCAAACACCTTGCTTCAGTGTATGACTCAGTCAGTAATCGGATTGTTCCGGGATTGCGGCATCCGGGTGCACGCGTTGTGAATTTTGCCAATATCCTGAAATATAACTATATCCCTCTGGCAAAAACCATCGAAGTAGTGCTCGATGTGGTAGAAGAGGCACTTGGTACTCCGGTAGAAATAGAGTTCGCTGTTGATCTTACCAAAGACTCTGAATACCGCTCCTCATTCTACCTGTTGCAGATAAAACCACTTATTGGCAGCAGCAATGATTATGAGATAAACCGACAGGAGATTAATGAAGAAAAGACGTTGCTCTTCACAGAAAAGGCCATGGGTAACGGCTCCATCGATCATATCACTGATGTGATTTATGTTGATGTTGATCGTTTTGATAAAGCCCGGACTCCGGAGATGGCAGAAGAGATCAATGCACTGAATGAAAAAATGGTGAAAGAAGACAGGCAATATCTGTTGATTGGTCCCGGGCGCTGGGGAACCCGCGACAGATATATTGGAATCCCCGTGAAATGGCCCAACATCAGCAACGCAAAAGTTATTGTTGAAACCTCTTTGGAGGGCTATCCGCTGGACGCCTCTTCAGGCTCGCATTTCTTCCACAATGTAACATCGATGCAGGTGGGTTACTTCAGTATCCAGCAGGAGCTTAGCGGCAACTACATCAAATGGGGTGTGTTAAATGAGCAAAAGATCATTCAAAAGACGGAGTTTTTCAACCATGTACGGTTTGATAAGCCATTGGAAATAAAGATGGACGGCAAGCAGAGATTCGCGGTTGTGGAGGTGTAGAGGAAGGGTTGGCGGTTGCCGGTTGCCAGTGACCCGACAGGTATTTCTCTCCTGTCGGGTCTGAAAGTTGAAAGAGTTATCTGTTATCAGTTGTCGGTTTGCGATGACACGACAGGTATTTCTCTCCTGTCGGGTCT
>PKSY01000141.1 GCA_002869405.1 Marinilabiliales bacterium | reverse complement strand
TAAAGCGGTATTATTTTTTTCTTATTTTTAGGGATTCCAGAGTTACAGGAGATATATTTATATATTTTCGTTTTTTAACCAACCGAGAAAAATTAACACATGAGTTATCTCAAATTTGATAAAGAACAACTGGTCAATTTAGGTTATTCCCTGCCCAGAGAACTGCTCAGAACGAACCGAGCAGGATCATATAGCAGTACAACCATTATCGGCTGCAATACCAGAAAATACCATGGATTGGTAATTACCGCCCAGCCGGGAGTGGATAAAGGTCTGCACGTTTTATTGTCTTCACTGGATGAAACCGTGATTCAGCATGATGCCGAGTTTAATCTTGGTATTCATATGTTTAAGGATGAGGTTTTTAGCCCGAAAGGACACAAATACATCATTGACCTGGGTGCCGACCCGATTCCATATGTCGTTTATCGTGTTGGTGGAGTTGTGCTTAAAAAGGAGCGCCTGTTCAGTACATCTCAAAACCGCTTTCTGACAAAATATACTCTTGTTGATGCACATAGTAAAACTACACTTCGGCTGCGCCCGTTTTTGGCCTTCCGTAACAGGCATCATGTGATGAAAGCCAATAATTATGCTGACACTCGCTATTTCCCGATTGATAATGGAATAAAAATGCGGTTATATGAAGGATATGACTATCTGAATATGCAATTCAGCAAATCTCCTGAATATGTGCACAATCCTGACTGGTTCTATGATTTTGAATACTCCAAGGATAAGGAACGCGGATTTGAATGTAACGAAGATTTATTGGTTCCCGGGTATTTTGATATCCCCATTACTAAAGGTGAAAGTGTCGTTTTTGCTGCCGGCCTGGAAGAAATTTCACCATCTGCGCTAAAGCGGAATTTTGCCAATGAAGTGAATAAGAGAACACCCCGTGACAGCTACAAAAACTGTCTTCTTAACTCAGCCGATCAATTCATCACTAAAGAAAAAGGAAAAACATATGTCGTTGCCGGATACCCATGGCTGGGATCCTGGGTGAGAGATACTTTTATCGCTTTACCGGGATTGACGCTTGCCAGAGGCGATGAAAAAACATTTATGCAGGTTATTGACACAATGGTGTCTGATATGGATGGTGCATTTTTCCTGAATAAAGGTACCGGAAGTGAAAGCTATATGCCTACTGTCGATGGTTCTCTGTGGTTCTTTTATGCCTTACGATGGTATGTGGATATTATCGGTGATGGCGAAACAATCTGGAAAAAATATAACCTCGTGATGCGAAATATCCTGAGTCAGTTTCGAAGAGGTGCTGCCGAAGGAGTAAGAATGCTGGACAATGGACTTCTGTGGTCGGGTGATCATGATAAGCCCCTGACCTGGATGGACGCTATGGTAAACGGGAAACCCCATACTCCCAGAAGAGGACTTGCCGTTGAATTGAATGCCCTTTGGTATGATGCGATTTCGCTCTGCCTGATGTTGGCCCGTGAAGCAGGTGATGATATTTTTAAAGAAGAGTGGGAGACCTTTGCTGCAAGCATTCCCGATGCTTTCCGGGAAGCTTTCTGGGATGAAAAATATGGTTATCTCGCAGATTTTGTAGATGGTGATTATAAAGACTGGTCTGTGCGGCCCAATATGATAATCGCAGCTGCCAGCCCCTTTGGATTATTACCCGAAGAGATTCGTATGCAGATAGTAAACAGAGTGCAGTGTGACTTGCTGACCCCCCGGGGCCTCAGAACGCTTTCTCCAAATGATAAAGCATACCATTCCAGCTATAAAGGGGTTCAGTACGACCGCGACCTGGCTTTCCATCAGGGAACTTCATGGCCCTGGCTGCTTGGCCCGTTTGCTGAAGCATATTACGAACTCTACGGTGAAGGTGGTATCTCCACTCTTAATGATATCTACCGCAAGTTTGAAGATGATATGCAAACGCATGGTATCGGAAGTATTTCACAGCTATATTCCGGAGACCCGCCCTGGGAAGCAGGTGGTACCATATCACACGCTTCCAGTGTAGCAGCCCTCTTATTAATCGATTTTCTTGTTTCAAAGAATAAATAGTATTGTTTATGAAAGTATTGATGTTTGGATGGGAATTTCCTCCTCATATTACCGGCGGCCTTGGAACAGCCTGTTATGGCATGACCAAAGGACTGGCAAAAAATGATATTGAGGTGCTCTTCGCTGTCCCGAAAGCATATGGTGATGAAGATCAACGCGCAGTAAGACTGATTAATGCTTCTGAAGTTCCTGTTTCAATGGAGGATGAGGTTTTTAATAAATACTACGACAATATCACCTATATGGAGATAGGCTCCAACCTTGTGCCGTATCTCGGTCCGGAAGAGTTTGAAAAAACGATCCGCCTTAACAGCCAGAGAGAGGAAAAAAAGAAAGTTATTAAAACCAGTGACCGCAAATTTACTTTCTCCGGAAAATATGGCACCAATCTATATGAAGAGGTTTCCAGATACGCACTAATAGCCTCATCAATTGCTGCACAAAACGATTTTGACATTATTCATGCCCACGACTGGCTTACCTATTCTGCCGGTGTGGCAGCCAAAGAAGTTTCAGGAAAACCTCTTGTTGTGCATATGCATGCCACTGAATTTGACCGCTCCGGCGAAAACGTCAACCAGATAGTCTATGATATTGAACGACGTGGTATGGAAGCTGCCGACAAAGTAATTGCCGTGTCCAACCTTACCCGTCAGATTGTGATTGAAAAGTACGGGATAGATCCTGATAAAGTGGTTACTGTTCATAATGCTGTTGAGCCCGGAAGTGAAGGAGAGTTCGTGAACCTTGAAAAGAATGTTGACGAAAAGGTGGTCACTTTCCTCGGACGACTCACTTTTCAGAAAGGACCGGAATATTTTATCGAAGCGGCTCATCAGATTTTGCAACGTTCCGATAATGTGCGTTTTGTGATGGCCGGGTCTGGAGATATGATGAATAAACTGATAAAACGCGTGGCTCAATTGGGAATCAGCGACCGTTTTCATTTTACTGGCTTCCTTAAAGGTCCCGACGTGGATAAAATGTTTGCTCTTAGTGATGTTTTTGTTATGCCTTCTGTTAGTGAACCTTTTGGTATTGTGCCGCTGGAGGCTATGCGATCGCATGTGCCGGTAATCATCTCAAAACAATCCGGAGTATCTGAAATCCTTAAACATGCCGTAAAAATTGATTTTTGGGATGTGGATGCCATGGCAGATGCAATCTGGAGCCTGGTGAACTATAATTCACTGGCAAAAATATTCCGCGACCATGGAAAAGAGGAAGTCGATACTCTGAAGTGGGAAAACGCGGCTGTGAAAATTAAAGAAGTTTATGCTTCAATGCTGTAAACAGGAAAAACTAAAAATATGAAATCTCTTTGCTTTTACTTTCAGGTTCATCAACCGTTCAGACTTAGAAAATATCGCTTCTTTGATATTGGTACCAATCATAGCTATTATGATGATTACCAGAATAAATTTATCCTCCGAAGAGTAGCAGAACGCTCATATCTTCCGATGAATAAACTGCTCATGGAGCTTATTAAGGAGTATGGAAAGGCATTTAAAGTGACCTTCTCCATTACAGGTCTTGCCATGGAGCAATTTCGGTGGTATGCTCCTGATGTGCTTAAGAGTTTTCAGGATCTTGCGGCTACCGGAAATGTGGAGTTTCTCGCTGAAACATACAGTCACTCTCTGGCTGCCCTGAGAAACAGAAAAGAATTTATTGGTCAGGTGAATAAGCATGCAGCGCTCACTGAGGAATTGTTTGGTGTGAAACCCGTAGCTTTTCGAAATACCGAACTCGTATACTCCGATGATATCGCTGATATTGTGAATGATCTTGGGTTTAAAACAATTCTTACTGAAGGTGCAAAGCATGTGCTGGGATGGAAAAGCCCTGACTTCCTCTATCACGCAGCTCATAACCCTGATATGAATGTATTACTGCGTAATTATCAGCTCTCCGATGATATTGCCTTCAGATTCTCCGAAAAAGGATGGTCTGAATATCCGTTTACAGCAGACAAGTTTACCGGGTGGCTCAATAATATCGATAAAAAGAATGAATTACTGAATCTCTTTATGGATTATGAAACTTTTGGTGAGCATCAGAAGGCTGAGAGCGGAATCTTTGACTTCTTTAAAGCAATGGTTGAAAAGGTGCTCTCTGATACAGAGTATCGCTTTGCAACTCCTTCGGAAATCGTTAAAAATCACAAGCCTGTTGATGTCGTAAATGTACCTCATGCCATCTCCTGGGCAGATGAGGAACGCGATCTTTCAGCCTGGCTGGGTAATGAACTGCAGGATGAGGCCTTTGAAAAGCTGTATTCCGTTCAGGAGATAATGATGGAATGTAAGGATGAAAACCTGCTTCGTGACTGGAATTTTCTTCAGGGATCTGACCACTTCTACTATATGTGTACCAAATGGTTCTCCGACGGTGAAGTACATAGCTACTTTAATCCATATGGTTCTGCTTATGAGGCATTTATTAACTACATGAATGTGTTGTCTGACTTTCTGATCAGAGTCGATAAAATTAAAATTACAAAGGATGATACCAATAAGCATCCCGATGATGCTGTTGTTGTTAATAAAAAAATAACATCTGTTGGTGAGTATTCATTTGATGACCTTTTTAATTTGCCTGCTGACACTGTTAAGAGACTTATAAAGAGTGTTGATAGTGAGATTATTGCAGCTGCAATTAAGGGTCTTGGAAGGACTAAGAAAGAGTTTGTGCTTAGAAGTCTGAGCATTAAAAAGCGTAATGAAATCGGGAACTTATCATCCGGAATGGACCACAAGAAGGTGCAGGACGCCAGAGACTATATATCAGGGCAAATCCCTCTGTTTAAATAAATAGCGGATATTGTCTCTTTTTTTAACCTTTTTACATGCAATTTGTTTCTAAATAGCAGAATGCTATTTTTGCAATTCCGAATGCCTGCCAGGGTGATTCGGAAGATGGGGTTTTGAGTGTTTAAATTTAGACAGTTACTATGAGTGAAAGAGAAATGAACTTTCCTGATTACCTTTTTGAGGTAAGCTGGGAAAGCTGTAATAAAGTCGGTGGAATCTATACCGTCTTATCTACAAAAGCAGGAGAAGCTGCAAAAGCTAGCTCCAATCAGATTTTTATAGGCCCTGATGTTTGGAAAGAGACTTCAACAAATCCATATTTTATTGAAGATAACAGCCTTTTCTCCGGATGGGCTGAAGCAGCAAAAGCTGAAGGTTTTTTCTTCAGAACCGGAAGATGGAATATCCCCGGACAACCACCGGCGATACTTGTTGACTTTACCTCCTATTTCCCCGATAAAGATAAAATATTTGCCGAATATTGGGAGTCTTTTAAACTTGACAGCCTTTCCGGTGGATGGGACTACATTGAACCTGCTCTCTTTGGCCATGCCGCGGCACGATTGATAGAATCATATTACAATTATTACCTGGGTCCTCAGGATCGTATTGTGGCTCAGTTTCATGAGTGGATGACCGGAACAGGAATTCTGTACCTCAAAAAGCATGTCCCTCAGGTGGGAACTGTTTTTACAAGTCATGCTACAGTTATTGGGAGAGCAATCGCAGGTAATGGTCTTAAACTTTATGAAAACCCCGAATCTTATAACGCAGACGAAATAGCAGCAAGGTTTAACCTCCGCTCCAAGCACTCTCTGGAAAAACTTGCTGCCCTGAATGCAGATTGTTTTACTACAGTATCCTCAATTACTGCCGAAGAGTGCAGGCTCTTCCTTAAACGCGCCGTTGATGTTGTCACTCCTAATGGTTTTGATGACGCTTTTGTGGGCTCAGGTGATGAGTTGAAAGAGAAAAGAAAAATCGCAAAAGCTAAGCTTGCGGAGGTAGCAACAGCATTGCTTAACATTGAGATATCCGAGGATTCATATTTTGTGATAAACAGCGGAAGGTATGAATACAGAAATAAAGGTATTGATATGTTTATCGATAGCCTTGCAGAATTGAATTCAGATAAAAAGAATAAAAAGAAGGTTATTGCCTTTATAACTGTGCCCGGTGATCAGTCGGGATCACTGAAAGACCTTAAAGGCCGTTTTGGCCAACCTGTCAGCGGTAATGGTATTTCAGGTGAGTACCTGACCCACGGTTTACACTCTCCGGCTTCTGATCAGATACTGAATCATCTTAAAGCACATCGTTTTAATGAGTCGGAAAATAATAATGTCCATGTAATCTTTGTGCCTTCTTATCTCAATGGAAATGACGGCATTTTTAACATGGAATATTACGATCTTCTGGCAGGATTTGATCTCTCAGTTTTCCCTTCTTATTATGAACCATGGGGATATACACCACTGGAAAGTATTGCCTTTGGTATTCCGACGATAACTACTAACCTTGCGGGATTTGGCCGCTGGATGAATGAGCATAATAAGAGTACAGAGGATGGAGTTACAGTGATTCCACGCGATGATGAAAATTATCATGTGGCCGTTCACGAAGTTAAAACCATGATTCTGCGACAACTTTCAATATCTAAAAATGAAGCTGCAAAGCGTTCTGAATCAGCGATTAAGCTTGCTGATGAATTAAAGTGGGAGAATCTTATTAGCCATTATGAAGAGGCATATTCCTATGCCATTGCACAGGCAGGGTTACGCGCTGATCTTTATGCATACAAGTTACAACCTGATGTGAAGCAGCATGTGGATACTTTTAAACCCAACCTTCCCACCTGGAGAAAAACAATGGTGAAACCCGTTTTCCCGGAGAACCTTAAAGAACTCAGAACTCTGAGCCGGAATCTCTGGTGGTCGTGGAATGTGGAAGCCGGGGAACTGTTTGAATATATCGACCCCGTATTGTGGGATGAGTATGAGCACAATCCCATTGCAATGCTCGAAAATATCTCTTTCGGTCGTTTACAGGAGCTCAAAAACGATAAGCCTTTCATGGCTAAATTTCATAATGTGCTCAAAGAATTTAATGACTACATGAATGAAAAACCTGAAGGTAATCCCCAGATAGCCTATTTCAGCATGGAGTTCGGTATTCATGATACATTGAAGATTTTTTCCGGTGGACTTGGAATGCTTGCCGGTGATTATCTGAAGCAGGCATCTGATTCCAATTCAAGTATGATAGGTATCGGACTTTTATACCGTTACGGATACTTTAACCAGGAACTTACAATAAATGGTGATCAGGTGTCAGCAAGGCATCCGCAAAGATTCACACACCTTCCCATTGAGCCGGTGAGAGATTATGACGATGAGTGGATTAAAGTAAACCTTGCCCTTCCGGGTAGAAATCTGGTAGCCAAGGTATGGAGAGTTCCCGTTGGCCGTGTTTCGTTATATTTGCTTGATACGGATATCCCCGATAATAATGATCACGATCGTCAGGTGACACACCAGCTATACGGTGGAGACTGGGAGAATCGGTTTAAACAGGAGATGTTGCTGGGAGTAGGAGGGATTCGCTTGCTTGAAGCCTTGAAGGTTAAGCCAATAGTGTATCATCTCAATGAAGGACATGCAGCTTTTGCAGTGCTTGAAAGACTCAGGTATTACGTGCAAATCAAACATTACAGTTTTGTAGAGGCAAAAGAAATTGTGCGTTCCTCAACACTGTTTACTACCCATACTCCCGTTCCGGCAGGGCATGATTTCTTCCATGAAGATCTTATGCGTACCTATATCCCACACTATCCTGACCGCCTGAATATCTCATGGGATGAATTTATGGGCCTCGGAAGATTTAACGTGGAAGATAAATCAGAGAAATTCTCAATGAGTGTGCTGGCAGCTAAAATGTCGCAGGAAGTTAATGGGGTGAGTGAAATTCACGGCCGTGTTTCACGTGAGATGTTTCAGGAGTTATATAAGGGATTCTTTCCGGAGGAACTTTTTATCAGCCATGTGACAAACGGTGTTCATTATCCTACATGGATTGACAAAGACTGGCGACGCCTGCATGACGATCTTTTTGGTGCTGATTTTATCGCAAATCAATCTGATCCAAAGGTTTGGGAAAAGATTCATGATGTGGATGATGCAAAAATCTGGGACACCAGAAACAAAATGCGTGCAAAGCTCATGGATTATCTAAAGGCAAGGATAACAAAGGATATGACCCGTCGTCAGGAGAATCCCCGCGACATTATTGAAGTAATTGAAGGCCTCGATCCAAACAAACTGACTATTGGCTTTGCCCGTCGTTTTGCAACTTATAAACGTGCACATCTGCTTTTCAAAAATATTGAAAGACTTGCAGCCATTGTGAATAATCCACAAATGCCTGTGCAGTTTATCTTTGCCGGAAAAGCACATCCTGCCGATGGAGCAGGGCAGGGGCTTATTAAACATATCATTGAGATTTCCCGTCGTCCCGAATTCAAAGGTAAAATCATCTTTGTGGAGAATTATGATATGAAGCTCGGTAAAGCACTTACCCGTGGTGTGGATGTATGGATGAATACACCTACACGCCCGCTCGAAGCCAGTGGTACCAGCGGTGAGAAAGCTGTAATGAATGGTGTGCTTAACCTTTCTGTTCTCGACGGATGGTGGGCTGAAGGTTATCGCGAAGATGCCGGCTGGGCCATAAAGGAAGACCGTACGTATGATGACCAGAATCTGCAGGATGAACTCGATGCTGAAACAATTTACAACCTGTTTGAAGACGAGGTAACTAAAGCATTCTATAACAGGAATAAGAACGGTATACCTGAAGAGTGGGTTTCTAAGATTAAGAATACGATGTCGGGAATTGCACCTCACTTTACCATGAAGCGCCAGCTCGACGACTATTACGAGAAGTTTTATGTGAAGCTGATTGACCGTATGGTAAAGGTTAAACCGGGTGCTTACGGTGAGTTGAGAAGACTTGCATACTGGAAGCAGATGGTGTTATCACGGTGGAATGATATTGAGGTGTTAAAGGTTGATGTGCCGCAGTCGACAGCTCAGGCGCTATGCCTTGGTGAAAACTTCAAAGCAAGAGTTGAATTAAAAACTCACGGACTCAGTGCAGGCGAGTTGGGAATGGAAATCGTATTTGCCCGCAAAGTAAATGATGAGATCCGGATGACCGGTACCGCCACCATGACTGTTTCACAGGCTGGTGATGACACACTTGTTTTTGAATACGAGAAGGCAGTAAATGACCCGGGCGTCATAGATTTCGCATTCCGGCTATTTCCGGTTCATGAGCTTCTGCCGCACCGTCAGGATTTCCCACTGGTGAAGTGGATATAGTTACTCTGCTAGTTTTCTATCTCTGATAGAATAATATACGTCGTTGTATCACCGTATATCATTATCTGATCTAAAAAGGATTGGAGATGCAGGTGATCCCTGAGCACAACTTTCATTAAAATGTTGTGGCTTCCTGTTATTCTGTGACTGTTCTGTACCCCTTCAAGTTGGTTTACAATCGAAAGAAATTTTCTGAGATTATTTGGAAACAGTTTTATCAGGATAAAAGCTTTTAAATGATTTCCCAGAAGAGAGTGGTTTAGCTCTATTGAAAACTTCTGGATTACACCTGTGTCAGTTAACCTTTGCATGCGTTCTCTGACAGAAGAGGACGATAGTCCTATTTTTCTTCCAATTTCAGCATACGAAGCTCTTCCATCTTCACTGAGAACCTCTATTATTTTATAGTCCAGCTTATCTACCATTGAATTTTATGTTTAAGTGGTTGTTTTATTATTCTTCAAAGGTAAAAACTTTTTTATTCCGTTGATTCAATTGTGAGGAGGCACTCTCCGGAAGTAACTTTGATTATGTTATTCTATTATCCACTAAAAATCAATGACATGAAAAAGATTGTTACACTATTGTTGTTAGTTCTTTGTGCAGGTTCATTATTTGCACAGGTAAATAAAAAAGAGGTGCATCGTTCACCAGGGAAATTCCTTGATGATATCAGTCAATCCAAAGGGCAGCAGGTATTTACTCTGCCTGAAGCTCAATTCCCTACAAAGGATGTGAATACAAAAGATGTCGTCAATACTATTGAAATCGGTCAGTCGGGGAATGCCTGGGGCTTTGCTTACAATCGTACAACATTCCTTTGGGCTGACAACGATATCAATTCGGTGTCATTTATTCATCGTATGTTAAATCCTCCGGGTACAGGTTATCTTGCCTATGATGTTTCCACCGACGGAGGACAAAACTGGTCAGTGAATAATCAGGTTTATAATCCTACTCTGGATGATGCTGCAAATGCCCGTTATCCACAGGGATTATTATACAACCCTGAAGGTAACACTGACCCCAATGAAGCATATTTTACATATTTTGCCCCTACATTGGATGCATCCAACCCATCAAGCGGCGGTACCTGGGGTGGATATTGCTGGGGAGCCAAAAAATTGAATGAAGGCTCTTTGCCATCTCAGACAGACCTTCCTTCCGGTGATAACTTCTACCAATATCTTCCCTCCGGTTTTACTCTTACGCAGCTTGGTGAAGCCTGGATTGTTGATGAAGAAAACAGCGGAGAAACAGGTGAATATGAGTATACAGGTAACTTAATTGTCGGCCATGGATTATGGAATGAAGAAATTGAGAATTTTGAGTATTCTTTTGAACACCTTGAACTCGAAATTAATCCAGAAAGCTCAATAAATGATATAAAAATCGCTTTTGCTCCTGATGGCATGACCGGTTGGATCTGTGCCCTGACATATACTGAGGATGTTTCGGAATACACATGGTATCATCCCGTATTCTTTAAAACAACTGATGGCGGACAAACCTGGTCTGAAGAACCTATTGATGTTGAGCTCGGAGGAAGTGATGGACTGGAAGAGGTGCGTAATTTTATTTCTGATGAAAACCTGGAAGAATTCTTTGATCCGGACCCTGTACCGGATCGTGATGAAATACCTTATTATATGGGATATCATTGTGATCTCGCTGTGGATGACTGGGGAAATCCTCACCTTATGAGTGTTGTTGCTATCTGCGATATGGTTGATCTGGAATGGTGGAATTATGAAGGTGTTTTTGCCCTTTTCCATATTTATTCTGCAGATCAGGGTGAAACTTGGAACTCTTTTGTGATCGATTATCCTAAAACAATGGATGTTGAATTAACGAGTTC
>PKSY01000164.1 GCA_002869405.1 Marinilabiliales bacterium | reverse complement strand
TTTCAAAGCGGAGATCATTTTTACAATATCAGAATAAAAACAGCAGAGAATTTTAATGCCTTGTATCATGTTTATGTGATTAATAATCCTGACTCAGACACATTGCAGTATCTGGAAAATTCATTTATAAACAGTCAGCAATGAGAGGACGTTTTTTCATACAAATAATTCGTTTTGCCCTTTTTGTTGCGGCACAGGTGCTGGTATTCAATCATATCAACCTGGGCGGTTTTGTGAATCCGTATGTCTATATCATTTTTGTGCTGATGCTTCCTCTGGATATTCCGGGCTGGCTTGCACTTCTGAGCTCTTTCATGATGGGTCTGAGTGTTGACATTTTTACACATACTCCGGGATTACATGCCTCTGCAGCCACTCTGACGGTTTTCCTGCGGCCATATATCATCAGACTAATTGACACAAATAAAGAGATTGAACCGGGTTTAAGACCCACCCTTTTTGATATGGGACCACGATGGTATTTCTTCTATTCAGTGTCTATGATTCTTATACATCATATCTACCTCTATTTCCTGGAAAGAATGAGCTTTGCCCATTTTATTGATACTTTCACACAGGCATTATTAAGTGCAGCAACAACGATTATGCTTGCATATCTTTCACAATATCTGTTCTACTTTAGAAGGAAATAGGAGTACTCAGTCAAAACCGGAACCCCCGGGCGAAATAATCTGTCTTCTAATTATAAACACTTTATATATGAAAAAAGTAGTATTCGTAGCACTATCATTACTATTAATGATATCATGTACTGAACAGAAAGATGAAACTGCAGTAATCAATGGACATATTGAAGGGCTGGAGGCTGAGCAGCTGTTCCTGATGGAAAGAGAAGGTCGCGATTTTCTGATTCTTGACACATTAACCTTAGAAAACGGTACGTTCACCTATGAACGCTTAATGCCGCAGCCCAAAGCATATTACCTGGGCACTTCAGCAGGAAAGCCTTTTACTGACTTTTTCCTGGAAAAAGGCCTTATCTCAATTATCGGTAGTTCACAAGAATTACGTGATGTTCAGATTACAGGTACGATAAATAATGATTTATACGCTGCCTACAAATTAAAAGATAATGAACTCAATAAACGGTATTATTCCCTTTACGGCGAATCAAAACAAGCCGGGGAGGATGGCAATCAGCTGCGGGTAGCTGAGCTGGAGGAAGAGATGAATATTATCGACGAAGAGATGACCGCACAAACCAAAGCATTTGTTAGTGAGCACTATACGCATATGGTGTCACCATATCTGATGTGGCGCACAGCATATATGTTTACGCTTGAAGAGCTGATTCAGGTTTACAAATCATACAGTGAAAGCCTGAAAGCGTCAGAATACGCAGGGCATATTAAAGAGCGCATTGATTTACTCAGCAAAGTAGCAGTAGGGGAGAAGTACATTGATTTCAGTATGGAAGATACGCGAGGAAATGTGGTAGCATTGTCGGAGATGATGGGTAAGGTAACACTGGTGGATTTCTGGGCTTCATGGTGTTCACCATGCCGGAAAGAGAACCCCAATGTGGTAAAAGCATGGGAAAAATATCATGAGAAAGGTCTTGAGATTGTTGGTGTTTCCTTCGACAGGGATCATGAACAGTGGCTAAAAGCAATCGCCGATGATAAATTAACCTGGCATCATGTTTCGGACCTCAGCTATTGGGAAAATGCTGCCGGAAAAATGTATGGTATCCGAAGTATTCCAAGTAACTTTCTGATGGATGAAAACGGAGTGATCCTGGCGTGGAATTTACGGGAAGAGGCGCTGCAGGAGAAGCTGGCGGAGCTCTTCGCGGATTAGGACACTAAGGACACTAAGAGACACAATGGGCACAGAGATGATTTTTCATCTTTTGGTGCCCTTTTTTTATATACAAAGGTTAATCTTTCTTAGATGGGGTTGTTGTTACACAAAGGGCACGAAGAAAAGCAAAGGGGCACAAAGATTAATATGTCATTATCTAATGAATCGTTTTATGCCATCCTTTATTAATCTGACATGGAAATTGATAAGCAATCCAAGTTCATAGTCACCAAGCTTCATATACGTAAGAATCTGCGCCATATGAGCATCATTTAGCGCCTCTACAGCTTTGAGCTCTACCACTACTCTATCCTCTACTAATAAATCAATTCTGTAACCATGATCCAGTTTTAATCCTTCATAGATTATTGGACGAGGCTTTTCAGTTTCCACTTTTAGTCCTCGGTTGATAAGTTCATGTTTCAAACACGCTTTATATGCTGATTCAAGCAATCCCGGCCCCAATTTGCGATGTATCTTTAAAGCACTATCTACAATAATGCTGGATATCATATTGTCTGTCATATTAATATTTATTGGTTCATTGTTTAATACCTAAATCACCAAAACATGACCCATCAAGTCTCTCATATTTATATCTGAAACTTGTAAGTAACTATATAACAACAACATAAATTTTATAAAATCTTCGTACCCCTTTGCTTTTCTTCGTGCCCTTTGTGTAACAACTATATACTGATTGCATAAAACATAAACCACTAAATACAAAAAAAGGGCACAAAAAGGTCATAAACCTCTCTGTGCCCATTGTGTCTCTTTGCGGACTTTGAGTCCTGACTACTCAGCAATCGTCATCTCTTCCACAAGGTGGCCGGCACCTGCGAACTTGTCAACAACAAAAAGTACGTAGCGAATATCAACGCTGATAGTACGCTGGAGTTCCGGTTCAAATGCGATGTCACCGCTCATTGCTTCCCAGTTACCATCGAAAGCGATACCGATGAGCTCTCCGTCGCCATTCATTACAGGGCTTCCGGAGTTACCGCCGGTGATATCATTATCAGTAAGGAAACAAACAACCATATTACCGTCTTTATCGGCATACTGACCATAATCCTTAGCTTCATACAGCTCTTTTAAGCGCTCAGGAACGATAAATTCATCGTTTGTCGGGTCTTCCTTCTCCATCACACCATAAAGCGTTGTAACGTAGTCGTAACGAATCGCATCAGCAGGATAGTAATCCAGCACACGACCATAGGTTAATCTCATTGTGAAGTTAGCATCCGGATAATACGCTTTTTCAGGATTCATCTCGCGAAGACCTGCAACAAAAAGGCGCTTGGCTCTCTTGAGTTTATCATCAGCTTCAGGGTTTGAGGCTGCCTGCATCTGCATCACCATCCCGTAAAGAGAATTGGTAACCTTAGTAGCGAGATCTTTTTCCATCTTTTTAAGCTTGGGCTTAGCAATGAAATCGAGCATATTCTCTTTGCTGGCATAGATAGATTTTTCAAAAACCTCATCCGTGAAAGCACAGATATCACCCTTAAATTTCTCATCAATAAAAGTATAGATATCAGGGAGATTCTCAGCAGGAAGAACCTCTTTAAGTTTTTTCAATACATTGGTATAGATCAGTTTTTCGGTATAAGGATCATACTCTGCATACACTGCTTCTACCATATCTTTCATGGGCTCGAGCGCGGCATTGAGTTCATCTTTTTTCATTTTCTGACCCAGAATCTGCTCTATTTTCTTAAACTGGAAAGGCACGGTAAATGCCTGACAGCCAAAAATTCCAAGCTGGAGGTGCCACATCAGAGCTTCCATCTCAGATGCCTCAATAGTAGCATAAGCATCTTCAAAATCTTTCAGTACATCACCATACTTATCCTGTTTATCAGGATTTGCTTCAACCCACTTTGCAAAGTCGTTTTCAATAGCCTTCTTTTTATCATAAACTTTCAGGCGTTTAAGACCGCGGCTTTCACCTTTTTTATTTTTCCAAAGGTTAGCTATTTGTGCATATTTTGAAGCATACATGATGCGTACTTCATCATTCATATTCATACCTTCCTTCATATTGGAAAGCACAACATCACCCATTTCATCAATTGCAGGGTTGATTTGATTTAGCGTAAGATCAATACCCCATGAGGTACGATAGCGGTCTGTGCCGCCGGGATAACCCCAGATCATGGCAAAGTCATTTTCTTCAACACCGTCGAGAGAAATCTTCAGATGACGTTTTGATTGCATTGGTACATTCTCTTCAGCATACTCTGCAGGAGAGCCATCAGGAGCGGTATATACACGGAACATTGAGAAGTCACCGGTATGACGTGGCCACATCCAGTTATCGGTATCACCACCGTATTTACCTATTGAAGAAGGAGGTGCACCCACAAGGCGAACATCATTAAACACCTCATAAATAAATAGATAATATTCATTTCCGTTGAAGAAGCCTTTAACATCAGCAGTGTAACGACCTTCTTCGGCGCCTTCATCTTCTATTTCTTTAATTGCGTCTTTTACAGCTTTTGAACGTTCATCTTCTGTCATCTCATCTGTTACCTCAGCAAGCACACGCTCAGTAACATCTTCCATACGAACAAAGAAAGTAGCAGAAAGACCTTCGTTGGGAAGTTCTTCATCTCTCGACATTGCCCAGAAACCATCTGTAAGATAATCATGATCAATAGTACTGTGCGACTGAATAGCTTCATAGCCACAGTGATGGTTGGTAAGGATAAGACCTTCAGGAGAAACAATTTCACCGGTACAGAAGTTACCGAAGTTCACAATTGCATCCTTCAGTGAAGAGTTATTAATGCTGTAGATATCCTCAGCTGAGAGGTTAAGACCCATGGCCTGCATCTCATCATAGTTGAGTTGTTCCACAAAAATAGGCAGCCACATACCTTCGTCGGGTGCTGCCTTTGTCAGGGTTCCTGCAGAGATTGCAAAAACCATCAGAAAAGCGAGTAAAACCTTTTTCATGCGTTTGTTATTTATGATTTTCAGATTTATAACGAATTTACAGTGCAAATGTAGCAAAAACACCATAATTAATTAAAACATCAACCTTTCAGTGTAGAGCCACACGGCCGTGTGGCTCTGAAGGACATATACAACACACAAATCCGGAATGGCCGTGTACAAAGAAAGGTATTTTGAGACGCACGTCCGTGCGTCTGTACACAGAAAAGGCTGCCCATAAGTGAGCAGCCTTTGTATTTATGTCTTTAAATATATTAAAGTCCGAGATTGGCTTTACCCTGGTTGAAAGTGATATCCACCGGAATATTAGCGTCGCCCAAACGATCAAGGTCGGCCTGAAGCTGAGGCTTGATAATACCGTCTTTTACCACCCATGCTTTGGCCGCTTCGTAGTCGCCATCGCCCTGTAGCTTGAGGATTTTCTGCATAAGAGAAACCATCGCGGCCTGCATCTCTTCGAAGTTAACAGTGTAAGTACCGTCTTCATTGCGTGTGTATGCACCGGTTTCTTCGAAATAGTTCATGCGCATCATATTGGCTTTACCGTGCGAGCTGGCAGCACCGAAGCGGCTGGAACGGAAGATACCTGCGAAGAAAGTCACATAGTTGTCCATTACTTCACCCTGAGTAAGTTCACCCATTTCATAAAGCTTCGTTACAAGATAGAGACCCATAATATCGGCTTTACCTTCTTCAATAGCAGAGTATTGTTCTTTAAGCGCCTCACGCACAGTTTGTGATCCGTCAACAGTAGTTTTTATACCCATTGCGTGACCAACTTCATGGAACATTGTATTTTCAAAGAAAGCGTTGAATTTGATATACTTACGCTGTGCCGGATCAATAAGCATGTCAGAGATAGGAACGAGAATCTTATCAAATTTTGCCTTCATGGCGTTTTTCAGCTGAAGCTTACGAGAACCGAATTTCACGTGTACCTCTTCATCGTTGGGAAGGTTGATAGCAATAGTTTTTGAACCCGCATTACAGTCACCACGATAATAAACCACGTCATAAGCATTCATATCTGCTTTAGATCCGGGAACATCCTTTTTATAATCTGCATCTACAGGAAGTCCTGCCTGAAGATCGGGGAGCATAGAAGAGAACTTTGCAAGTTTTGCACTCCAGTCGAGATCTTTTATAAGTACGAAAGATTCGAAAGCAGCTTTATATCCATAAAGTGCATCTTCATAATTCTCGATAGGACCTACAACGAAGTCGATATTGGCATCCTGCATTTCCATCCAAGCGAAGTCGCTGGGTTGATAATCATCAGTGATAAGGGCTTCAGCACGGAGTTCAAGATATTTTTTCAGTCCTGCATTTTCAGCAAGAGCAGCTGCTTCTTTAAGCATATCAGAAGCCTTTGTAAGCTCTGCTTTATAAGCTACACTATAAGGAACTGTAATCAGATTTCCTTCTGCATCGCGACGAAGCAGGGTATAGAGGCTTGTTTTTGATTCATCCTGTAGTGCATCAAATTCTTCGGCGGTCATATCAGCAGGGTAGAAGTTGGCACCTTTGGGTTTTGGGCCTACCTCAGCGATGAAAGATTTGTTTCCATTGAGGCGATCCCAGGGGCCATAATGAATAGTAGCCAGTTTTTTAGTGTTTGGATCCGCGATATTATTAAGGAAGTTATCCCGGTTTCCAATGGTCTGTTTCCAGTAAAGGTCTTCCATAATATCCGCCACATCAAAGCAGATGGAGAGGACTTGCTTTTCTTTATCAGACAGATGACTGATATCAGCAGTAAGGTCGAAAGGAGCGAAGATTGCAACGCGCTCATCTACAACAGCCTGGTCGGCCGGAGTAAAAGCCTGATCCTGTGGCAGGAGGTTCTGAGTATACTTGTCATCTTCAGGAGCATTACACGATACGGTAATGGCAGTAATTCCGATTATTGCCAAAACAAATAGTGATTTTTTACGCATAAGTATTGAATTATAGGGTTTTAAATGTTTTTTGCGAAGATACGGAATTATTACACAAAGAGTATTTTTTAGCGTTATATAAGATTACCTGTTCATATTTTGCACACACCTTACTGAGTACCCTCTGGATTTGGTTTTTTTGGAACGCACACTTTCCACGGAATTATACAATAAACTTCTGCCCCAGGCATATCGATCCTGTTCTTCTGTTGCAGACCACCAAAACCCAAACTCACCTCTGCCTTCAAATGAGCCATCAAAGTATTTTCTTTCACCACCCGGAAGGGCTGTAAAACCTGTATAATTCGTTGCGCCACGGTTTGGTTCCATCCAATGATCATATCCGGCCTCTTTATATCTTCCTCCGCTATAAATATCAAACAATATCTCCCACTCACCATCGGTAGGAATATGCCAGCCGTCCGGACAAATCCCCTGCCTGTTTTCATTATCACGTGTCCAGTTATCAGCAATTACAGCAGCAAAAGTGTACAACGCTCCATAATCTGTATCCGGGTCATTCTCATAAAAACAATATGCATCATCAAAATTATTATCATCAAGCAATGACCATAAGCTTGCCTCAGGGATATGTGGAATAGCATCACCATTGGGATAATGTGTTACTCGTAAATCTTCCGCCATCCAACATTGATCCTGAATCAATACAGTTATATATTCATTATTGTCGATATCAGTCATTACTGAAGGGCAATACTCAATTACCCTGATATACTTTTCTTCAGTTATCAGGTTGTCTCCCAAAGCATTACTTACTGTTAGGGATATATCATATTCCCCTTCATGTTGAAAAATATGTGTGGGGTTTTGCGCTTCACTGGTTTGACCGTCACCAAAATCCCAGTGCCATTGTGTTGCCCACTCCGACTGATCATAGAAATCAACTTCAAAAGGAAAATATCCAACAGTAACATATGCTTTAAAAGAAGCAACTGGATAATCAAGCACAGTAATAAGATTTTCTATTTCCAAAGAATCCTCACCTGCAGCATTCGACGCATATAAAGAAACTGTATAAGAACCATACTCATTATAAGTATGCACCGGATTCCGGTTTTCAGAAATTGTACCATCGCCAAAATCCCAACGCCAATAGTCCGGATTATTTACTGTTAAATCAGAAAATACAACTTCCTGTCCGGGAGTAATATTTTCCGGATTGGCTGTAAAGAATACTGATGGAGCAAAAACCGGATTATTAACAATGATATAATTACTCTTAAAGATTGTATCGGTTCCGAATTCATTTGAAGAAATAAGCTTTACATCATACATCCCAGCATTTTCATAAAGGTGCTCCGGATTTTGTTCCTGTGAAGTATTACCATCACCAAAATTCCATATCCAGATTGTTGGTTCATTTGCAGATTGATCGATAAAAGACACAGATAATGGCGCATCACCCTGAACAACAGAAGCCGTAAAATCTGCCAGAGGAGCCATTCCTGCAACCTGAAGTGTTATTTCTATAATATCTGATGCCTCTTCACCTTGCTCATCAATAGCAGTGGCCATTAATTCATAAATCCCGGGCTTGTATTGTTCTGTATTGAGATTTGCGCGGTATGGTGCTTCATCAGATGAGAAAAAATACTCATCATTAACATAGAACCGAACCTCTTTAATATCACCATCAGGGTCATCAGCATTTGCAAGAATCACAATTTCATCACCTATAGAGAAAATATCTCCCTCTCCCGGTGAAGATATTTGCACTTCGGGCGGTTGATTCTCCTCTTTACAGGATTGAAGTGTAAATACGACAATTAAGAATAATACCAAAGTGGATAACAACGTGGTTTTGTTGAGGAGGTATGGTTTCATGATATAATACGGTTTTTAGAAACGTAACTGAAAGCAAAGTTAAAAGGAATTATTATGTAACAGCCCGTGTACTAGTTATAATGTCCCATTGCTGAGACGATTATCACTGTAATTGTATTATTATCAATACGATATATGAGTCTGTTTTTTTTATCTATTCGACGGCTCCAGTAGCCTGATAATTCATGTTTTAACTGTTCCGGATGACCGGTTCCTGTTTTTGGGTGTTCTTGTAATTCCTGAAAAATTGTGTGGATTTTATTTAATGCTTTCTTATTCCC
Organism: Marinilabiliales bacterium; assembly: GCA_002869405.1. Lineage (GTDB taxonomy): Bacteria > Bacteroidota > Bacteroidia > Bacteroidales > BM520 > BM520. The sequence goes on along the minus strand of PKSY01000164.1, from coordinate 2,322 downwards.
TGCTTTATGGTAGCTACGTATTTCTTTATCAGCAGTTGATAATATTTTAATCTTGTACATTCTCATCAAGATTTTTGAAATAGTCGTTGACATCTTCCTTACAATTTAAGGAGACTTGTTTTTGCTGCTGATTTTCCGATTCCATGATTTTTGCAACAAATTCGGGGTTATAGGTATTTTTTTTAAATGGAATCTTCAATAGCTTTAAAAGGGTTTTTATTGCTTCAAGCTGTTCTTTGTTTTGAGGATGTATTGTTAAAGATTCCATGATGATATATCTATTTTTCTGTTACCTACAAAAGTACAAATATTTTTTGTAAGAAGACCTTAAAGATCCTGCGCACGCTGTCAGGTCGGTTTTTGTGGGTTAGCGTCCGCATGTAAGGTCGGAATGGTTATAGTAATAAAAAACTCTGTGAAACTCTGCGCATCAAACCGTGGAACTCTGTGTTCCTTAAAATCCTTTTTTATCTTTGCCGAAAAATAGAACATCAATCATGGAAAGAGCTGTAAGAGTACGTTTTGCACCAAGTCCTACAGGACCGCTTCACATCGGCGGACTGAGGACGGCATTATATAATTACCTGTTTGCCAGGAAACATAACGGAACGTTTGTGCTTCGCATCGAAGACACCGACCAGACGCGCTTCGTGCCGGAGGCAGAGGCCTATATCCTTGAGTCGTTGAAGTGGTGCGGCATCATGCCCGACGAAGGACAATCGGTAGGAGGGGAGTTCGGCCCGTACCGCCAGTCGGAACGTAAGCCACTGTACCGCCAGTACGCTGACCAGCTTCTGGAGAATGGCTATGCATACTACGCATTCGATACTCCGGAGGAACTGGAGGCAATGCGCGACAGGCTTACTGAAGCAAAATCATCCTCAACACAGTATGATGCTGTGAACCGCAAAGATATGCGCAACTCACTGACACTTTCTGCAGATGAGACTCAGAAACTGCTGGACGAGGGCGCACCTTACGTAATCCGTTTTAAAATGCCTGACAGTGAAATCATTGAAATGCAGGATATTATCCGTGGTGACATCAAGGTAAATACTGCTACGCTGGATGATAAAGTACTTTTTAAATCGGACGGGATGCCAACCTACCACCTGGCGAATATCGTAGATGACCACCTTATGGAGATCAGCCATGTGATCCGTGGTGAAGAGTGGCTGCCATCCATGCCGCTGCATGTGATGCTGTATCATGCTTTTGGCTGGGATGATACCATGCCGGAATTTGCGCACCTGCCACTGCTGCTGAAACCCAACGGCAACGGTAAACTGAGCAAACGCGATGGTGACAAACTTGGTTTCCCTGTGTTCCCGCTTCGCTGGCCTATGGATTCTGCCAAAGAAGAGATCGCTTCAGGATACAGAGAATCAGGATATTACCATGATGCTGTTGTGAATATGCTTGCGCTTCTTGGATGGAACCCGGGCACAGAGCAGGAGATCTTTACGCTGGAACAGCTTGTTCAGGCGTTTTCACTGGAGCGCGTAGGTAAATCAGGTTCCAAATTCGACCCGGAGAAGGCAAAATGGTTTAACCATCACTACCTGGTGAACAGAACTGACGAGGAGATTGCTGAGCAGTTTGGTGTTGAGTTGCAGGAGCGTGGTATTGATGTGTCACGTGAAACACTGGTACATATCACAGGGCTGGTAAAAGAGCGCGTGAACTTCGTGAAAGAGCTGTGGGATCAGACTTACTTCTTCTTCGAAGCTCCAACAGAATATGACCCTAAAGTGGTTAAGAAGCGCTGGAAAGAGGGTGTCCCTGAAATGATGACGACACTGAAAGGGATCCTTGAAGGTATTGAGGAGTTCACATCAGAGAAGACCGAAGAGGTTGTGAAGTCATGGATCAGCGAGAATGAGCTGAACATGGGACTGGTGATGAATGCATTCCGTTTGTGTATTGTAGGTGCCGGCAAGGGGCCTCATCTTTTTGATATTATTGCGGTGATTGGTAAGGAAGAGACGCTGGCGCGGCTGCAACGCGGGGTTGATACGATAGTTCGCTAAGTAAGGCGCGGAGTAAGGCGCGAAGTTTTAACCGCTGAGGCGCAAGGGCGCAAAGGATTTTTACACAGAGTTAACATTTATTCCCTAATCTGTGAGGTTTTTATAAATTTCCCGGGTTAGGGAATTTATTATTTCCTTTTAAGAGTTATTCACTGAGGTTCGCAGAGTTTTTAGATCTGCTATTCAGATATTCAGCCTCAGAGCAACTCTGTGAATAACTAATAAACCAAATTATCTCAGAAAAGAACCACCTCTAAATCCGCGTCAAAATATCAGATACAAAACAAAAGAA
>PKSY01000163.1 GCA_002869405.1 Marinilabiliales bacterium | reverse complement strand
GCAGAAAATGTGAAAACGTTACCCTTTTGGATGAATTATTTTTTCAATTCTACGTCCCCGACCGCAATCCGTTCCGGATTGTTTGGGCGCGTGTGATGTATCGTCTCCTTTGGTGCAGGCAGGAGCGCTGGAAATGCCCAATAAACCAATATTCCCTGGAATACTATATCTCTCCTGCTTTTTTTAGTGATAACCTGGAGAAGATGGGACCGATGATCTCATGTATCAAGGCCGCGCCGATCACAATGCCCATAATCATTGATGCTGTTTCGTTATAGATAGGATCGCTGGTAAGAATAAGCGCCAAGCCAATAACAATCCCTCCCTGTGGAATGAGTCCGCCGGCAGTATACTTCCTTACTTTTGGACTGGCCTTCGTTGCAACAGACCCGGCAAATACTCCGGTATACTTGCCTAATATTCTGGCAACAATATATATTATAATAAGAATATAACTTCCCGATATCGATGAAAGATTTAGGTGTAATCCGGATAAAGTAAAGAAAATCACAAAAATCAGTTCATCAGTATAGCGTTCAATAATCCCGAAGATTTTTTCTGACAGCGGATTAAAATTCGTTATGACTACTCCAAGCACAATTGTAGAGAGTACCGCTTCAAATCCCAGAAACTCAGAAAGACCGTAACTCAGTAATATCAATCCAAAAATCAACACAATAAGTGTTCCTTCAGATTGCCTTTTGATTATCCTTGTTATTAAATTAAATACCACTCCTACAATAATTCCTATAGCAATGGCTCCTCCTAAGTTTTTTGACATTATTAAAAATGTATCACCAATGTTTATGCTAGTGGTTCCAAGGAAAAAGGCCGCCATTGCTGTCACTAATGTATAGATTATGATGCCAACGATATCATCAAAAGCTGCAATTTCCAACATTCCGGAACTCACCTCCCCCCTGGCCTTATATTCATGAATAACTGCCATTGTTGCTGATGGATCGGTAGGTGCAGCCAAAGAGGCAAGCACAAGACTTATTGCAATAATTTCATACGTAGTATTAAAAACCGGGATAAAAAAATAGAGCGATATAAATAAGAATACAAAGACAAAGAAAAAAGCAAACAATGATTCAAAAACAGTCAGAATTAAAATTTTCTTCCCTGTAGTTTTCAATTGCTTGCGCGACAGTGCGCCACCAATAGAGAAAGTTATAAAAGATAAAGATATTGAAAGCAAGGGATCTGTGACATCCACAAAACTATCAGACATTACGCCTGTCAGCTGAGGATTTAAAAGAATTCCTGCAAGAATATACCCGGATATTCTTGGAAGCTTAATTTTTTCAGCAAATTCACCAAAAATGTATCCTGCAAAAATTAATATCCCAATACTTAGAATAAGATTCATAACTACCACTATTTAGAAAGAATATCCAATAAATAATATGCAATGAATAAATTTCGGCTACATTGAGAATCATGTTTCATGATTAATCATACACCACAGCCAAAACAACCTCTCCAACAACACCCAGTGTAGCCTTGTCGATGGCATCCATGTTATCTTTCACGGTGTGCCAATACTCGAAAAAAGCATTGTTGCTGGAGGTAACGTCCTGGTGGATTATGTTTACCATCGGAATTCCGGCGTATTTATTTACATAAAGGTGATCGTCGTTGACATAGGTACCCTGTGTTTGGGGAAAATAGTTGTCATACCCCAGGCTCTGTGCCTTGTTCCAGACTTTCCGTACGATATGCGGGGCATAATATGCCGAGAATCCTTCGATGGGGAAAACTGCATCCGGAGCACCTACCATGTCGAGAAGAATACCATATGCTGCGCGATAATCGTACACATGAGGATTCTTCGCCCAGTACTGCGAGCCAAGGCCCCAATGATCGCCGCCATCCTGATTGTTCTGTGCATCTTCCGGCGGACCATAATCTTCCAGGTCGAAGAAAACTATATCGACACCTACTTCTGCAGTGGTGCTTTGCATTGCTCTGGCTATTTCCAGAAGCACGCCTACTCCGCTGGCTCCGTCATTGGCTCCATCGATAGGCTTGCGATGATTTTCCGGATCGGGGTCGTGATCGGCATAGGGCCGTGAGTCCCAGTGGGCACCAAGAAGAATACGTCGGTTGGCCTCCGGGTTAATCGCTCCGATAATATTAATACCATCAAGCACATTACCATTGTATGCGCGCATCTGAAACTCCTGCGTTGTGACTTCCGCACCAAAAGAACGCAGCTTTTCGGCAAGGTATGCTGCACACTTCTGCTGTGCTTCCGACCCCGGAACACGGGGTCCGAAAGCCACCTGCTCCGCAACATAGCGATATGCCGAATCAGCATTAAATGATGGAATCACCACCTGTTTCTGTGGTATCGGATTTTCTGCCGGTACACTCTTCTTCTGTTCGTTTCCACAGCCTGCCAGCAGCGCCGCAAAAAGGATAAATATGAAAATTCGCTTCATGATACTCAATTAAAATAAATCCGACGGAGTGCCATCGGCAGTAGAAAACACAAAGGTATTGAAATCTTTTCTGCCTTTGACCTCTTTTTCCAATTCCTGCATGTCGGCAGAAATTTGCCCAAGCGCACCCTGATGCCCTGCGGCAATTACAGACACTATCAGGTTATGGGGCTTAACAGCAAAGTTTTTTCTGATTACTTCCTTATCGAAGCCGGTCATCTGATGAGTATATATTCCCTGATTCATTGCTTCCAGTGACATTGCCATAACCGCCTGACCTGTATCATATTCTGCGGTGGCATTTTTATGTTTGCCATTTGCACTAACGGAACTGGCAAGAGAAACAATAAGTACAGGTGCTGTTGAGGCCCATTTCTTATTCCAGTCAATAAGCGACTCCATGATCTTTTCGTAATCTTCAGTTCCTTTTTTCCCGATTATAAAAGACCAGGGCTGTCCATTGAATGCCGAAGGAGCTCTTCTGGCTGCCTCAAACATACTTTTTAACTTACCATCTTCCGGCATCACACTGCTGAAAGCCCTTGGACTCCATCGCTCTTTCACAGAATCCATAACAGGATATTCAACAGGAATATTCTTTTTTACGATCATAACTTTTAAGGTTTTACAAGTGAATAGGCAGCAATTGTTGCCAAAAGTCCGGCAATAACACTAACTGACAAATATATAATTCCGCTGATAGTATTACCCGATTTAAAAAGCATAAGAATATCGTTCGAAAAAGCACTGAAAGTTGTGAATCCTCCACATATTCCTGTAACAAGAAAGAGCTTCCAGTCGCTGCTGACCTGACCTTTGCTTGCCAGTGCATATACCAGACCTATTACAAAACATCCAATGATATTCACTGTAAGAGTTCCAACAGGAAAACCACCCGATGCTTTGCCTTGCAAATATTGCCCGATAAGATACCGCAGCACACTGCCTGTAAAACCTCCTGCGCCAACGTATAATATTGCTTCCATAATAATCGGTTTATCAGTGAATTTGGCTGAATCCGCTACAAATTTACTTTTTCTCTGCTTTTATCACAATATCAACCCAATATCGCTCATTCTGACACAGATATCGTTAAATGTCAGTGTTAAAAGTTGTTAACATATGCTATTTCGCAATATGATTAATGACTTTTTTTTCACTATGCTAAAAAAAAACATAAATTTGCATTCGATAAAACTCAGAATATAGATAAGAATCGAAAACATTAAATTACTGTAATATGAAACTTAAGAACCTCATTATTATTGCTGCCATTATTTTTTCAATGGCTTTTACAGCATGTACAAACGTTGACAGCAGCACTGTAGCCCTTAACAATGAAATGGATACTATCAGTTATATCATTGGCCAGGATTACGGAAAAAATCTTGCAGAGCAGACATATGCTGTTAACCCTGCAGCTATTTACAAAGGAGTTGAAGATGCAATCAACGGAACCAGCATTATTCCTGATTCAGTACGCAATGCCATGGTAGCAAATTTCAACCAGAAACTGGAACTTGAGCAACAGGCTATTATTAAGGAAAACTCAATAAAAAACAAGCAGCTTGGTGCCACATTCCTGAGCCAGATGAAAAATCAGGAAGGTGTATTTACACTTCCAAGCGGAATGCAGTATAAGGTTCTGAAGCAGGGCGCTGGTAAAAAACCTGTTCTTGGTGACAGCGTTACACTTCACTATCGTGGTACTTATGTATCTGAGAAAGATGGCAAATTTGACTTCCCTGTTTATGGTGAATCTTATGGCTCAGGTCCTGTAAACATCATGATTGACAATACTGTTCCCGGTCTGCGCGCAGGTCTTCAGATGATGACTCCGGGATCTATTTATGAATTCTATATCCCTTCATCACTTGGTTTCGGTGAAGATGGAAAATCGCAGATTGTACCTGCAGGTGTAACACTGGTTATCCGTGTGGAGCTGATCTCTGTTGAGAAAGCATAACCGAATATTATATATTTCTGAAAAATGGCTGCCGGGGGAATACCCTGACAGCCATTTTTTTTTATAGTTTAGCAGACTGCCTGCAGACCATCATTTTGATCTGTCGCCGGAAGAGGTAATACATGATATCTGAAAAGCAAATAATTGAGGACTGCCTCAAGGGGAAAAAGCGAGCTTTCCGTCAATTGTATCTGCGCTATAGCGGCGTGATGCTTGGCGTTTGTATGCGCTATGCCCGAAATACCTCTGAGGCCGAAGATATCCTGCAGGATGGATTCGTAAAGGTCTTCCAGAATATCTCTTCCTTCGGCTTTAAAGGCTCTTTTGAAGGGTGGATAAAACGAATTATGATCAATACCGCCCTTAATCATAACCGTAATAACCTGAAACATTACTTCCATTCCGATGTGGATGAAGTGGAAGAATATACTGTTATTGATTCCGATGTGGTAATTGATAAACAGGAATACCCCATTAGCACTGACGAGCTTATGAAGATGATCCAGGCATTGCCACCTGGTTATAAAACCGTCTTTAACCTCTATGTTTTTGAAGGGTATTCTCATAAGGAAATTGCCGATATGCTTGAGATTTCTGAGAACACCTCGAAGTCGCAGCTATCTAAGGCAAGAAAATATTTAAAAAACAAAATTAATAAGGCAACTTCTTAATCTAATAAGGTACTTTGAAAAGATGACTCAGGAGAAGATGAACATCGATAAACTGTTTAAAGACAAACTGGAAGGGATTTCCGGCATCCCCTCGGAGAAGGTTTGGGAACAGGTGAATACATCACTTGCCTCGCAAGGTATGTATCATAGCTTTTTGGCCCGGAATAAAAAGTGGGCTGCGCTCTTCGTGCTCCTGATTATCTCTGCAGGAACACTCTGGTTTGTTTTTGATGCGCCGGAAGCGGATAAACAAACTGAAATTAGTACTACAAACACGTCAGAAATAAACTCAGATATACAAAATGATGATATTATCTCACCTGCAAATAGTAACGTGCAGAACGACATTTTTGAGTCTGAACAAAATATAACTCCTCAGGTACAGGAAGAGGCAATTGATATTTTTGAAGAAGTGCAGGTGACTGAGCCGCTCATCAATGAACCGCTGGCTAATGTTCACGGAATCGATGCTGAGCCCGCGAAGGAGCAAGCAGATATGGAAGAAACAATTATTTCAACTCCGGCAATTGCTGTAACTCCTGAAATGGAACCTGCGCAGGAAGAAATTGTTTTTCCGGAAACGGAAACCAAACCTCAACAAAGAGAAGATTTTCAAGCATATCACATGCAAAATTCTGTTAATCCTTATTTTAATCTCGCTTTCGAGTACCTTGATCAACAGAATCTTTTTACTGAAAACAACGTCCAAACCGGTGTAGTTCAGATTTCTGACCTCACACCGTGGAAGAAGTTTTCACAAAAACCATCGTACCTCTGTTTGGGTGCATCTGCAGGTCCTGAATATATTTTCTATGGAACTGACAACAGAAATTCCGGAGTGGCATACGGGCTGGATCTCTATTATAACAAATCCGGATTGGTTCTGCGCAGTGGTGCTCAAATGGCACGTTTTGGCGACCAGGGGCAGTATGACCTGAATTACCAGCGTGTCGACAGTCTTGGTTATATGTACACTGTGGAATCATTCACTATAGATCCCAACAACCCGGATTCTGTAATCTTCAATATGAAGATTGAGGGCGTTTACGATTCGGTAAATGTATCAGAACAAAGGTATACAGATGCCTATTACACCTATCTGCAGATTCCATTTATGGCAGGCTATACTGTGGCTGCATATGGAAATCTTTCCTTTGATATTTCTGCCGGACCGGTAGTGAACTTTCTTGTAAAAGAGAATAACCCACGCCCCGTAATTCCTGAAGGAGACAATATATTTATGGGTGAAATGGATAATAATTCCGACCCATGGATTAAAACAAATATCCAGCTCAGAGCTACGATCGCTATGCATTACAGATTCTCCCGTCGCATGCGGCTTATGGTGGAACCTGTTTATAATTATTACCTTAACCCAGTATATACCGGAAGTATTGAAGCCGAAAGCGCACCATATTCGCTCGGCGCACGTATTGGCCTGTTATACAAGTTTTAGTTACAACAACCATGAAAAGATATATACTCTTCATATCACTTATGTTCCTGACAGCACTTGCCATGGCCGGGGGAAATTATATCCTCCAGATCTCCGGTAATGTATATGAGGAAGAGACTCAGATTCCCCTTGGCGGGAGAAGCGTTTGGATCTCTATTGAGAGAACAGGAACTTTCCCGGGATATTACGCTGAATTGCAAACAAACGACGATGGGTTTGTATTTGCCGTAATCGAAATCCCTAAAGATGTTGAATCAGGAACCGTACATACGGAAATTGAAGATTGCAACGGGCAGATAGTTGTTGATGAACAGGTATTCTCTGAAGAAGATGCTTTTGTTCACTTTTCAATCCCTGTTTGTGATGAAAGCTTTGTGCTTTGTAATGCTGACTTTTTCTATCAAGCTATTATTACTGATGTACCGAAATCATATTCCTATTTCTTTACAGATCAGTCACAGGGCTCAGGTGATATCTTTTTCTGGAACTTTGGCGACGGAACAACCAGCACCGAGAAAAATGTTACTCACAGCTACCAGTTTGCAGGCGAATACAAGGTGTGCCACAGCATAGCTACTGAAGACGGATCTTGTGCCGATACTATTTACCAAACTATTGTTATTGACAGTATTCTGAACCACGATTGCGGAGTAACTTTTGAGCCCGTTTACTTTAGTGGGCTTACAGCAGGATTTCAGGCATATACAGAAAGCCCTTATCCTACTATTTTTGAGTGGGATTTTGGCGACGGAACAACCGGAATGGGTGCTTTTGTCATGCATACATTCCCGGAAGAAGGAGAATATACGGTGACTGTTACCGGTGAAGATACACAGTTCTGTACTGACTCCTATCAGCTGGAAATTGTGGTCTCAGATACTCTGGAACCTTGTGAAGCCTGGTTTGTAGCTGTTGAAGACACCACAAACCCATTCCATTTCAGCTTCTTTGATATGTCGAATGGCGATATTGCTTTCTGGCACTGGGATTTTGGTGATGGCAACTACTCCGAATTGCAAAACCCGGAACATGGCTACAGCCTTAATGGAAACTACAATGTCACTCTCTCAGTTGAAGATACAGCTAATCAGTGCTCCTCATATGTTACACGTGTTGTGGTAGTAGATTATGACCCTGAATGTGTAGCTGACTTTGAGTTTGAACTTGACAGCCTCTCAAGTCGCAGAAACCATTACCATTTTGAAAACAAAAGTATTATTGAATTCCCGGGGGAAATAACCTGGGATTTTGGCGACGGAGAACAGATTGTTACCTGGCAGACAAACCATATTTACGATGTTGGTGGAACCTATGATGTGACACTGAACATAACTGACCGGTTTGGATATTGCAACGAAACAGTACAAAAACAGCTTACAACACCTGAGTACATGAATATTGGTGGTTATCTCTTTAACGGAGATTTTCCTATCAATAATCCCTATCCCGAGGGAGATACAGCAATTGCATATTTATACCGTAAACTTACCGATGGGTTGCATCTTGTCGACACAATGGAGTTTTATGAATATGGATACTATTATTTCACATGGCTTCTGAAAGGTGAATACATTGTGAAATCAAAACTCATGGACGAAAGTGCGCACTTTGGCTCATTTTTCCCTGTATATTATCCCTCTGCCTTAAAATGGCAGGAAGCAGAATTCCTCGAAGTGTCAGCACATATTTATGATTGTAACACTACACTTGTAGGCATGGAAGCTATGGAGAGCGGGCCGGGTTATATCAGCGGACGTATCGTGAAAGATGGCTCAGGAACCAGAAGTTACGACCCGGTAAATATTCTTCTTTACAGTGAAGATAATGATGCACTATTGTATGATGTAACTGATGAATACGGGTTCTTTACTTTTGAGAATATTCCTTACGGATGCTATAATGTCGTGGCTGAATCAACCGGAGACTTTTCTTTGCCGGCGAATGTATGCCTTGATCAGTCGAATCCGGGAGCTGAAGATATTGAAATTGAGATACATGAAGAGGATGTGACAGGTATTGGAGAAGATATTTCTCCTGCTTGGAAAAAAATATTTGTATTTCCTGTGCCTGCCCAAGCAACCCTAAACATATCTTTCGAGTCTACTGAACATAACAGAGCAAGCATAAGCGTTCTTAACTTTGCCGGACAGGTAGTATATCAAGAGGATTATACTTTTACAAGAGGATTAAACAGGCATCAAATTCCTGTTGAGGATCTCTCTTCCGGCATCTATGTATTAAAAATTACTACTCCTGCAAACGGCGAAGCGTTCGTTTCAAAGTTTATCAGGGATTAGAATTTTGGTTAATAAGCTAGGCGCAGGAACATCTTTTCCCCGAAGATGGTTCCTGCTTTTTTTTATCCCAGGGTGCTTCTGTATTTCTTTAGGAGAAAACTAAATCTCCACTTCTTCTAATCCATTCTTACTCCAAACCGCCAGTTTCATGTAGCCGGCTTTCCTGATTGCGTCAAGGCTGCTATGATATTCCTTCATAAGATCATCAGGATGGTGTGCGTCGGAGTTGAGCATCACCTGAATTCCCATCTCTTTCATCAAAGGAAGCCACTCTTTTCCGGGGAAAAGCTCCTCGCACCGACCTTTATACACTCCCCGCGGGTTCACTTCAACGATAGCCCCGATTTCTGCGGAAGCCTCCAAAACCTCAATCATCAAATCACTGTACCACTTGTCTGAAGTGCTGAAAAAACGTTCATTGTTATGCATCTTAATCTTATCAATATGCCCGACAATGTCCGGCCTTTCCTGCTGTATCATGGTTTTCACCTGCTCGAAATATGCTGATACAGCAGCCCTGATATCATCACCAAAAAGATTTTTCATTCCCAGGTCATAAATATCACGGTCAGGTCCATCAATAAACCATAACTCCCCTGATTCTTTATTTGAAACCAAATGCACGGAGCCGATAATATAATCAAGCCCGCAGGATTCTCTAAGTTCATTGAAAGGAATTGTAACTCCCGGAATAAAGTCTGCCTCAAGTCCCAGAAAAACTTCAATCTGATCTTTGTATTTCTGTTGGTTCTGTCGAACAGAATCACAATAATTTTGTAGAGATCCACTGCGGATAGCAAAACCATTATCAATTGGAACAGGAGCATGCCCTGAGAAACCCAATCGTTGAAAATCATGCTCCAGAGCCGCTTTTACAAAGGCTTCAATGGTATCTTTCCCGTCGCAAAACAATGAATGTGTATGGAAGTTCGTTCTTATCATGACTGCAAAAGTAGTCATTGAAAATATTTAGCCAACAGAAAAGAGTGAAAGAAAAGAAAACTTAATAAAGTAAAGAGAGCCTCCCACCGGGGTCGAACCGGCGACCTGATCATTACGAGTGATCCGCTCTGCCAACTGAGCTAAGGAGGCAAATGTGTTGCAAAAATATATACTTTTGTAATAAATAGTATCACAGGCACTATGGCCAAGCGAAAAAAAAGCCGAAAAAGAAAAAAGCAGCAGTTTAATCCCATGATTATCCTTTACCTGATAATTATATTCGGAATATTTTTCCTGTTGGATAATTATACTCCCGGAATGTTCCGGTCCATATCGCCCCGCTATAAAAACACACCATCTGTGTCTGCCTCTAAGGATGCTGTTACCAGAGTGAAACTGAACTACGGAACAGAAGTGAAAAAATATGCGGCCCAGATGAACCTTGATCCGGCGTATCTTCAGGCGCTGATTATCCTTGAGACCAGCGGCAAAAAACCGCCAGGGAAAAGATTCGAAAAACATGTTTACCATAAACTTCGTCAGGTAAAGAACGGACAAAGGAGTGCTTTCGAGAAAATCACCAAAGCCGATCTTCATGATGCTACAGATGATGCGCTAAGAAACCTGGCAACATCATGGGGTCCGTTTCAGATTATGGGTTATAAATGTATTCACATGCAAATCAGCCTTGGAGATCTGCGCGGTGATAAGGCTGTATACTATGGAATAAAATGGATAGATGAAAATTACGGAAGCTATCTCCGTAAAGGAAAATACCGCGATGCCTTTCACATACATAATACAGGTCATCCCTACCCCAAAGTCGGACCGCCACGCACCTACGACCCTGCATACGTCAGTAACGGACTCAGGTATATGAAAAAATTCTGATTTGAAAAGGAAAGCGTGGACTTGCAGAACCCTTGATTCATCATGACTTCAGGTATATTGGGTTAATGGATATTGATTCCTGAAACGAAAAAATCCGCCAGGATTTTCGTCTCCATAGATCATGGACAATCTACGCGCCATAAAAAACCCGTAGGGTTTTCGGCTATGGAAATAATTAATATCCAATAAATAACACGTAATAATTAAATGGGGAATGGCTACGTTCCGGGAAAACATGAATGTTCCGTTTCAAAGTGGCGTTACAGACGAACCCCGTAGCCGGGTTATTGCGCCTTCCCTCCTTTGCGGGGAAAATTGAAAGTGTTAAGGTTGCTTCATCATCAGTCATTTCGCGTCGCTACATTTTGTGATGATTCGCAATGACGCGGCATATTACGTTGTTGGGCAGAGGGCTGAAGCCCTCTTTTGCAAGGTCGTCGCAGAGGGAATGCTTCAGCGTTCCCGTCAGATGAACGATGAGCGAACGTCATCGCGACTGCAGGGAAGCGATCCGG
>PKSY01000165.1 GCA_002869405.1 Marinilabiliales bacterium | reverse complement strand
CTCCTGAAAGGGGCTACAAAGGTAATATCTTTTTTCAAACCAACAAGAACTTTTTTTAAAAAAATTTAAACCAGTTTTTTAACCTGATTTTTTTGCTCCAGTCGGGTCTGCAAAGTTACAAAACTTTTATCTTCATCCGACATCTTTTTAAAAAAAATTTCAAGATTTTCAGTGTTGAAAAGAACGTCTCTGCCTCAAAAGCGGGTGCAAAGATAATGACCTTTTTTTAAACTAAACAAGCCTTTCTTAAAAAAAAATTAATGATTTTTCATTCTGCCCTGTATAACAGTATGTTATATGTGAAAATAATTTTACTTGCAGGAAGAGCCTTACTACTTTTGCTGCCTTCCATATATAATATCTATTTTTACCATTCGTTTATGCATACATAATTTGATAGCTATGAACAGAGTATTTTTACCTCTATTATTCACAATATTCACTCTACTGCTCATCAGTAAGGAGAATTTTGCCCAGTTTATTCCCAAAGAAAAGCCGCAGGAAGTTGCTTCAATGAGTCGTTTTTATTGGGAATCATCCTTTGGATTACAAATCGGAGGGATCACAAATGTTGAAATTTCTCCTGCTCTTGGATACACTCTGGTGAAAAACTTCAGTGCAGGGGTTGGCATTTCATATATTTTCTATCAAAACAACTATTATGTTCCTGCATACAGAACAAATATTTTTGGTGGAAGCACCTACCTGCGCTACCAAATTATTGATCGCTTTTTAATCCAGGGAGAAGTTCAGCTGTTGAATTACGACAGTTTCGATGACTTTACCGGTGAAAAAATCCGCAAAACTGTACCGGGCTATCTTTTAGGTGTGGGATACAGGCAATGGTTTAGTGATAAAATGTTTGGCGATATTTTTCTATTGTGGAATTTTAATGATGTGAATGACTATCCATATAATAATCCTATCCTGAGGATTACATTTGGTGGGTTTATTAAAGGGTGAGTTTTTAAAATGCCAGACCCAACAGGTTATAGAAACCTGTCGGGTCTTGGTTTTTGAAACCTTGTCTTGAAAAAAAGCACTACCAAAAGGCAGTGCTATATATAATAGGTGTACTCGTTGTTTTTAAGCTTTGGGTATATTCATCAAAACTTCTTTTGTAAGTTCCCAAAATTTCTCTACTGTGCCGATATGTATTTTCTCTTCCGGAGAGTGCACCATTTTGAGGGTCGGTCCGTAAGATATCATATCCATTTCAGGATATTTCTCCAGGATCAGGCCGCATTCAAGCCCTGCATGAATTGACCTTACGACAGGAGTTACATTAAACAGCTTCTCATAAGCTTTGACTGTGATATCTTTGATTTCAGAGTCCGGATTTGGCTTCCAGCCCGGATATCCGTCGGTATGTGCTACTGCGGCGCCTGCCAGCAAGAAAACACTTTCCACCATTGATGCTATATCCTTTTTCCCTGTTTCAGAATCACTTCTCTGACTTGTGGTGATAAAAATCCGGTTGTCGTCGAGGAATTTCACTGAAGCGAGGTTTGTTGAAGTCTCAACCATTCCTTTCATCGACTGGCTCATAGCAATAACACCATGAGGACAGGCATACAATGAATTCAGTAGTTTGGACTGAGTCTTTTTATCGATAACCTGACCCGGTTTTTCAGTTTTTTCCAGGCTCATTTTGAATCCCGGCTCAGTCAGTGCAATGTCTCTGGCAATCTCATCCCGGAAGGATTCGAAAAACTCTTCAAACTCCTTGATATCTCTCGGACGAACAGTGATTGTGGTAAATGCTTCTCTCGGGATAGCATTTCTGAGGTTACCACCATCAAAGTCTGCAATACGAATTTTAAATTTCTTGTCACAATTCCAGAGGAATCGAGTCAGAATTTTTATGGAGTTTCCCAGGCCTTTATCAATTTCATCACCGGAATGTCCGCCTTTCAGACCTGTAACTGAGATTTTAAAGGCATGATGATTCACCGGTCGACCATTATATTTTGTCAGGAAAGTTGCCAGGGTATCAATTCCTCCTGCACATCCGATAAAGAGTTCACCTTCATCTTCGGAGTCCATGTTAAGAAGGATTCTACTTTTTACAAAGCCGGGAGCGAGCTCAAAGGCACCGGTAAGACCAGTCTCTTCATCAACAGTAAACAGGCATTCTATCGGGCCATGCTGAATATCAGGATCAGTGAGCACAGCCATTTCGGCGGCGATACCAATACCATCATCAGCTCCCAGGGTTGTATCATTAGCTCTTACCCATTCACCATCAATAACCGGCTCGATAGGGTCGTTATCAAAATCATGTTCTTTATCAGAGTTTTTCTCGCAAACCATATCCATATGACTTTGCAGCACTACAGACTTCCTGTTTTCCATTCCCGGTGTGGCTGGTTTGCGGATAATCAGGTTTCCGATCTGATCAGTCTCATATTCAAAATTGTTCTTTTCGGCAAAATCAATCAGAAAAGCACGAATTTTTTCCTCCTTTTTGGATGGACGCGGTACCTGACAGATGTCTTCAAAATACTTCCATACCAAATTGGGCTTCAAATCTTTTAATACGTAATTCATTATTGTTGTTTTTATATTGTTTTCTTAAGATTTTCGATGACCGAAACCGGGTTTTCCGCTTTAAAGATAAAACTTCCTGCCACGAGGCAATCAGCACCGGCCTTAATCAAATCACCTGCATTTTTATCTGTAACACCACCATCGACCTGAATAATGCACTTTAAACCCTTCTCATCAATCATTTTCCGTGCCCTGGCGACCTTATCAATTGTTGACGATATAAAGCTTTGCCCGCCAAATCCGGGATTAACAGACATTAGCAGGAGATAATCAAGTTCAGTAATTATCTCTTCCAAAAATGCAACCGGAGTATGCGGATTAAGCACAACTCCTGCTTTCACGTTGAGGGCTTTAATAGCTGCAATAGTACGATTAAGGTGAGGGCAGGTTTCATAGTGCACAGAAATCCAGTCTGCTCCTGCTTTTGCGAAATCATCCAGATACTTATCCGGATTTTCAATCATAAGGTGGACATCAAGTGGTTTTCGGGCATGCTTTTTTATTGCTGCCACCACCGGGATTCCAAAAGAGATATTGGGCACAAAGGCGCCATCCATAATATCAAGGTGAAACCAGTCAGCACTGCTTCGATTTATCATCTCACAGTCGCGCTGAAGATTAGCAAAATCAGCAGACAGGAAAGATGGTGCAATAAGGGGGTTACTCATAAAACACAATTTTGCGGCAAAGTTAAATTCTTCCGCGAAAAATCCTCATCAAGGTGCAAAATGTTTTAGAACGGAGAGACTTTCGCGTTTATTCTGAAGTGCATATCAACATCCATTCTGGCTCTAACATCGTGTGGAAAGGAGTTACCTTCAATGATCACCACCACTCTCTCATACTGACTTGGGTTTTGAGCAAGTGCATTAATAACGCTTCTCAATTCAAGCACTCCGTCTTCTCTGAGGTAATCAGAAAGAGGATAATCAACGCCCTCTTCAATATCATTTACATTAAAACTATAATTTTTAAATACAGCCAGGTTATTGCCAAGGGTATCCTGAATATAAGCATCCACGGTTACACTGTCAGCGGCGTTTTCCTTAAAAACAGTAAAGTTAAGGTAGAAACCCTCCAGGTCGATACTTTCAATGAGTCCGTCAACAACGATATCACCGATTGAATCATTGATATCCTCTATTGACAATGTTTCTTCTTCATAAATTACTCCTGTTGTTTCATCTATTTCGAAGTGACAATAATTAGTAAATGCCGGGAACAGAAAGAGATCCCTGGACTGACAGGCAGCAAGAATCAATGCTGCGATAACGATTACAGAAAATATTGTTTTTTTCATTACCATTTCTCCTCTGATTTTTCTTCTTTTTTCAATTCATTGATACCAATTCCCAATCCAACAGCGATAGCACTTTGTTCTGAGACATTGTACTCAGCATTAAGTTTTACCGGGCCGGCATTGAGAGTTGCTCCAATAGTGACTCTGACACTATTCACTCCGGTGAGGTCGTAATCAATTGCCAGGTTATCATCTTCATATTTAACCTGCAATGAGCTGGATTCAATACCGATACCTCCATATACCGTAAGCAGGGATTTCTGATAGCTTGCCTGCAGGGAGATGAGACTGGCCCGGATATCAAGGTAATCACGACTGGTAATTGACTGGCTGTAATAACCGACAGCAATATCGATATTGGTCAGATCACCCAGCCATTGAGATATACTATGGCGGAATCCCCAGCCGAAGAACCGGAATTTATTAATCCAATCCTGGTCTTCAAGGCCCAGATTCTTCACAAAGTAATTTGCAGAGGCATATCTTACTGTGAGATCAGTACCAAAAAGGGAACCAATAGACAGTTGCGGAGCAGCAAAAGGCACATAATTAATATCCAGGCCGCCGGGAAAGTAGTATTTAGTTCCTCCCGGTCCACCCACGATATATCCGTTAGGGTCACCAAACAGTGTCGGGACACTATCAACAGTTGTTGTTGGGAAATAGGATCCTTCCGTTGTTGCTGTAAAAATTTTCGATTACTCAGGGATGGGAGCGACCATAGTTGTAAGACCAATATAAATCTGAGGTTTAATACCGGGCTGAATCATGGCACTGTGAAATAGTCCACTGTTAAGATTTGCGCCCAAAGCATCAGCTACAGGTTGCATGTACTTATTTCCGTTTTCGCCGGTATATCTCCGGATGAGGTCATTCACATCAATATCCTGAGCGGAAGCCCCAATTGAAAGGGATATCAGGGCAAGGATACAGATAATTTTTTTACACATATTTCGGTTGTTTTTTACAAAGATAAACAATGCAACAATTATTATGTGATTTTTTTCTCATTCTTCTAAAGAATTCTAATATTAATAAGGTTTTCCAACAAAAAAGAAGAGTTGTCTTTTCTCAGCCCAATCATAGCCTAAATCCATAATCACATTGCCCTCGATATCCAGAATTCTTAAGGATCCGTTCTCTCCTACCTGCGCGGGGTCAGAATAATAATTCCACCAATGACGGATCATACCATCCTCGTTTTCATCTGAAAAAACCAACTTATATGCACCCCTGACAAGGTCTACTTCATCTGATACCAGAGAATCTTCAGGATATTCCAATCGTTGATAAACGACATGTTCATCCTGGTCTGTAATGATAAGTTTATTATCCTTTGCGCGTCCCAGTCCCTGGGTTTTAACTTCAACGATGAATTTTTCAGGAAGCGTAACTGGCTCTTCAACGACAGAGAATTGCATATCATTCAATGGATTTTCATCTCTTTTTCCATTGACACGATTTACCTCAGCAAAAAATCTCTCACCAGCCTTCATTCTTTTCCAGGAAGGTACCGGCAATACAACCCGGACTTCTTTAGTGGGTTCCAGAGTTCCTTCCCATTCAAAATGCGCTTTTTTTCCTGTTTGCATTCCATATTTCAGGTTCACGGATGTAATGGTTTGCGAGCCACAGTTTTTCAGCACAATAATGGGTTTTGTACTTAAGGGGTTATACCTTCTGTATTCATGTTGATCGGAAGGTGCAATAATAGTTTCCACTGAGGCGTCAAGCTCAAAGTTAAAATCACCAAATTCAATCACCTGAAAAGTCATTTCAAAATTACCCTTTTCCTCACCATTGTCCGGGTCATACGGCTGAATAGCATAATCAAGGTTAGCAATACCGCGTTCCAACACGGAGTCGGGAATCAGGAAGTCATAAGTATCCACAAAAGTTCCGGGGCACCATCCGGCTCTGTCGAACTGCCAGGTACCTCCCTGAGGGTGTACGGGGTTAAAACCGCAGTCGCGCCAAACCTGCCATCTGGAGAGTGTATCACCATTCACAAGCATGAAGTGTGTTTTAGGATCCCATTCACAACAGTTTCGTGGTCCGGCATGACCGTGTCCTGAAATCCTTGTTCTGATAATTGCACGGGAGGCCTTCGGATTAAAGCGAACCATCTGCTGCTTTAGTTTTTCATTATCGGAGAGTTGTTCATAGGTATACGAGCCAAAGGGATAGATATTTGTTATGCCCAATGGTTCACTGGCATGCTCTCCTTCGATGAAAGCGAATCTGAGATCGATAAGCTCCTGACCGTTACCGGCCTGCAAATCAACCTCTCCCGAAAGCAGAGGGGCATAATCAGAAACATCGTAAACCCATGTAAACCCGTTTAGCCCGAGATCCAGTCTTTTCCCGTAAGGTGTAATAAACCGGGCTATTTCAACAATCTCTTCCTCTTTTTTGGTAGTAGTTTTTCTGGTGGTTTTTCTTTGCAGAAGATTGGCATTATCAGCAACTGATGAATCCAGCAGCATGCCCTGCAGGTTGTAAACATATCTGTATCCCGGATAAACAAACAAAGTATCAGTGGGAATCTCCGGGTTCAGACTATCTCCAAAAAGCACTATATGAACCTTGGTATTAGGCACCGAATCTATTGTAAGTTGCTGGCCGGGTTGTGGTTTGAGCAATTGGCTTGCCGGACCGTTAAAAGGAATTATTTCAGGTACGCCCCATGCTGTGGCATGCATTTGATTTCCTGATTTGTCGAGCACGATTTTCTGACCATCTTCACCAACGGGATACCAAAGCAGCAGTGATTCTTCTGCCGGCAATTCCCAGGAATCAGGATACATGGCTCTTTGGATTTCTGCTGCGGAAAGTACCTTATTCCACACCATAAATTCATCAAGTCCGCCTTTAAAGAACTGCGCTTTACGGTTATCATGCGCACCGATAGTCATAGAAGTTATGCCATTCATTCCCTTTTTGCCTGTCTCTTTTGAAGATATAAGCACTCCATTCTGATAAATCTCCTGAACTCCGGAGATATTGTTTTTAGTAACCGCATAATGGGTCCATACACCTTTATAATAGAGAGGATCTATTGGCAGGTTTATATTATCGTTTTCACCCACACCATATCCACCGGCATCAAAATAGAGTACTCCATTATCGTAAGGAAGATGCAGGTTAATAACTCTTTCACCATTTGCATCAGTGGCTTCAAAAACGGCATCTCTCCGGGGTTGCGAAGCATCACCACAAACCCAGAAAGCGGCTGTAAAACCATCATGCACAGACTCCAAAGCACTGCCGGGGACTGACAGATAATCATCACCATCAAAATTCAAATAATAATCTCCGGGAGTCTCCCTTTTTTCATAACCTTTATAAACCGACCAGGTAGGCACTTTTGAATAGTAATACTCTTTCGGCGAATTTCCGTGCACCACGAAGGAAGGGTAGTCAATTATTGTTTTCTTCTCCTTGCCGGGAAGATAAACCCTTGTATATGTTGTATAGTCCCACTCACCACAAGGGTATTTATCATGTGGTGTGGCTTCATCGCATTTCAGGGTATAATACATTAGTATCTTACCATATTGATCAACAGAATCAGGAAAGGCAAAAACTGCTCTGCGGGTGCTTATTGAATCAAAAGAAAAAGTCTTCACATACAGTGTATCTCCCGGAGAACCAAAAGAGGACAGCCCGATAATAATGAGAAACAGAGAAAGATATCTTTTCATGGGATAATTATTTATGATGCAGGATAATTGTATTTACTGACCAAGGTAAAACCGGAGTTTTAAGTTTAAGCCGAACAGCATTGGCTGTATTAACCGGTTCTGAAAAACTTTCATTGATGTCGGACACAGAGAACCCGGAGAAGCTGAACATGGGCTCCATAATTGCGAAAGTCTTTTTGTCTTCTGTATTCACAATCCGCATCAATACATCATTACTATTACGCGACTTCTTTAATCTGGTGATTTCCAGTTCCCTGTTTCGTAATTCAAAAAAAGATAATTGATCAGTTAGCAACCCTATATTTTTTGCAGGTGCAGCAATAGCAATCAAAGGATTTTTTGTGGCTGCGGCATTAATTGCCAACTGTTTATCACCTTTCTGGGATGAAGATATTTCCAGATGCAGGAGGCTCTCATTAATTTCAGCTACAGGAAAGACCGGAGCAACCATGTTATCTCCATCAGAGTGGTTCCGGGAAATCAGGCAGTGTGAAAAGTTTCCGCTGAAAGAAATCTGTGCCTTTTCGGAAACAACTGTCACCTCCCCCAGTGTATTCTTCCATGCCGGGAAGCGGTCATCTCTCTTTTCCATAAATACCTCATCATCCATCTCATCACTGCCGGAGTCACCAAATCCAAAAGGAGTTTTATAAAGCACCTTACAATCACCGGTCAAATGATAAACCGGCATAACAGCCATCATTCCTGTCTCATCCGTAGCTTTATCAAGCGTAACATCGATTGAAATCTTCTTCACCTGATGAAAGATCTTAAGCTTGCTAAGGATTATCCCGGCAGGTGTGTCATCTTTTTTTACCAATTCTGAAAATACCGGACCATCATTTACAACTTTCCATAATCCATTTTTTTCTGAGACCGTATAGATGCGTGTCGTATCCGGGAAACGGATCAGGTCGTATGTTCCAATGGCATCCTGAGAATTACTGATAAGTTCAGTTCTCAGGTTTTTATCGTAAAGAGAGCTTATACCATTACTTGCCAGAGTGATGTCATAAAACTGATTATGAATTTCCACTGCATTGTCTGCAGATCGGATTTTGGATTGTTTTTCATTGGTTTCCTCATCGCCGACTGCTTTAAGGTAGTACGTTTTATATCCGGAGCCCGGAATATCAATTGCAGAGAACGCCACTTTTTGTTCATTTTGGGAAGAAATAATCTGTGCAGGAGATTCATTTCCCTGACTATCGAAGACCTTCCATTGAGAAACAGGTGATGGTGTCATTTTTCCCGGTGATGATGGTGTTTTACTTTCAGGTAACTTTACGTCAATAGTAATTACATCAGAAACTGCATGAGTTCCGGGATTAAACACCACAAATGGTTTTCCGTTTCCACCTGTAGAGATCATAAGTGCAATTTCATGGAAGGCAGAAAAGAGTATTGAGTCAGCGATTTGATGCGCAATACCTCCCTGTTTCTGAAAAAGGGCACTCCACGCCTCTTCCAGAGCTTTTTCAGGATAGGTTAGAAATGCTCCGCATTTTAACATTGAAAGGATCACGGAGAACTTTTCGGCTGCACAAATACTATAAACTGCATTAGTTGAATTTTTAATATTTTCCAGAAATCCGACTGAAACAGTGGTATTGTTCACTTCATGATGCTGGCCTATTATTGAGACCGGCATCTCAATATGATTTTTAAGTCTTTCCAACGCATCAGAAACATCAACAACACTGATTTTCGGGAAATGTAAAGGTGTCAGATCTCCATTTTCGTTTAGACGGTATTTCAATGAAGTCCAGTATTGTTCAATAAAACCAACCTGAGATGCGTCGGAGCTATTACCTTGAAAAGCAATAGGATATACAGGAAATTCATTTTGATACAATGAGTCGTAACGCATTAATTCAGAAAATACAGCCTTTATCATATTGTTTTTATCGTTTGCGGAGGGGAGGTCATTGAGTTCCGGAGCCCAAACAAAAACATAAGATAAATCTGCAGCATACCAGCGGTAAAACCCGGGGTTCATATTTCCCTGTATAATATAATTTATTCCGGCAGCCTGCATTATTGCGGGAGTCATTGCTGCTCCGGCACCGGCATCCAATGATAAAAATGTCCTTTGTCCGGGCTGTTCACCTGAAAAATTATTTACAGAAGTCATTTCTGCAATTGCCTCTCCGGGAAGAAAAGAGCCATAATATGTAACCGATTCAGAAAGAGACTTAATCATATCCTCATCAAAAGGAACCAACAGCACCTCCCCCTTTCCGGAAAAGTCATTGTTATTCAGAGAAGAGTGATCCGGAATCAGGTCATTATTCTCCTTTGTGGTGCGGCAGTTCCATACTCCCATCCTCGACATTGAAGCATTGTGTACCCAAACAGACTCTTTATCTACAACCCTGATAACTCCCGATTCATAGAGATTTGGAATCACCACTTTCAGGTTCATATTCCGGAATGCAATAGTCAGCTGTTTACCTTTTAACTGCCGGTAAAGGGGAGCAATTGTAAATGAAGATCCGGCTTTATTTCCATTAGCGGAAAATACACCTTCACCTGATAATGAATCGATTACAAATTCATATTCTGCGCCATCCAAAGTATTGGGAGCGATAAAGCTAATCATGGTAACCTCACCGGATTGCTTCACAATAGTAACCATCTCAAACCCCGGGTCATTAGCTTCCTGAGCAAATACATCAGGGCGAACTACAATCATCAGGGCGAAAAAAAACAGAATTCCTTTCCTCATAGTATCTTTTCCTTTTGAAAGGGTGAAGGTACAAAATTGTGTGGCATGTAACGAAGGGTATTTTTTTGTAGTTTTGTTTTCATAAATCCAATCAAATTGAAGAAGAGACAATTTATCCATTTCCTCATTGACACACTGCTTGTTACAGGAAGTTTTCTGTTTATCATATGGTTGCTTCCAGGCACAAGGAGGTTTTACATTCCAGCTTATGATGTACCATTTGCAGGGTTTATCGGGTTATGGATTCTGAGTTCACTGCTCTTCGGGAAATACCGGAGTATCACTGAAAACAGATTTATTAAAACGCTGGATATTACTTTCAGGGCCAATATTCTGGTTACGGCTATTGTTGCCAGTATGATATTCTTATTCGACAGGTTCAGTTATTCGCGGGAGGTTGTTTTCGGAACGCTGATGCTGGCAACTGTTACAGAGATTATTTATGCATACCTTATATATATAAGAAGGAAGCAGAAAAAGGAGTCGGACGGCGATGTGGGCATTCATGCCATTGGAACTCAAATTGACTATACGAAAAAAGAAGAGCTTGAGATATCTGACAGTGCACCTGTTGAGATAAACCAGCAGGCGACAACACTTTTGCGTGAGCGATATTTAAAAAACACCAAAGGTTTATTTTCATGGCTGCAGGAGAGTTTACCGCTCGACAAGATTCGCAAGGATAATACACTCGTTTTATACTCCCATCACATCTACAATATTGAATTCTATGATCCTGATACGCTGGAACTGTTCATAAACCTATATGAAGTAAACGACCTGCGGCATGTGAACAGGTATTTTAGTACTGTCTGGAAAGACCTGAAGCCAGGAGGATATTATCTTTTATGCGGAAGGACAAATGATGTTATAAAACGTACTTACCGGGAAAAATTCCCGTCTGGAATAGCCCAGCTGGCCTATTTTAGTCATTATTGTATCCATCGTGTGATGCCCAAGTTGCCGGGATTCGCCCAGCTTTACTATGCATTTACAAAAGGAAGGAACAGAGCTTTCAGTTTTACTGAAATTCTTGGACGGTTGTATTATTGCGGATTTTCATCTGTTGCGACAAGGATTATTAGTGACAAGCATTATTTTCTNACTATTTTCTGGTCAGGAAAACCGGAAATCCTGTGGATGGACAGAAACCGACATACGGACCGTTGATAAAGCTTAATCGTGTGGGAAAGGGCGGAAAGCCAATAAAAGTGCTAAAGATGAGAACCATGCACCCTTACTCGGAGTTTCTTCAGGATTACATTTACCAGCTTAACAAGCTTGATGACGGAGGAAAATTCAAAAATGATTTCAGAATTACTACTTCCGGACGCATAATGAGGAAATTATGGCTTGATGAACTTCCGATGATTCTCAACTTAATCCGCGGGGATATTAAAATTGTCGGAGTACGCCCGATCAGCAAACACTACCTTAACCTTTACAGCGAAGAGCTTCAGGAGCTCAGGATGACCGTTAAACCGGGAATGATTCCTCCGTTTTACGCAGATTTGCCAAATACCCTGGAGGAGATTGAAGCTTCAGAGTTACGTTATCTGCAGTCGTATAGACGAAACCGAATAGGAACTGATTTACGATATTTCTTTAAAGCTATCGGAAACATATTTTTCAGAAAGGCGCGAAGTGCTTAAGCAGGCATCTTAATATGCAGGAACAGGTTTACATTCTCTTCCTCTGAGCTTACACAGATATTTTCTCTTTCAAATCCTGCATCCAAGGCCAGTTTTATCAGCTCATCTTTAGTGCGATGGTAAAGAAACCACTCACCAAATATCTCCATATAATCCCGGCTTGGGTTATTCTCTTTATTAAAATTACCAACGATGATAGTTCCTCCGGGACTGACCCATTTTTTCATTTTACTTAGTCCGATACGGAACATCCTGTCGTTAAAATAATCAAACAATCCGGCAGACCACACCAGGTCATATTTATACTCCGGGGAGAAGAAGAACATATTTTTATGTACGAGTGAGACCTTCTGCTCATAGGGTTTTAAAAGTTTCGAAGCATATTGAATAGCGTTATCATCAATATCCACACATGTAGCAAAAACCGGTATATCCTTTACGTGTGCCATTTCCATTATTTCCAGCAAATCCCTTGCAGGGCCACTGGCCACATTGAGTATATGCAATTCATCATTGGTTTGGGATGCAAGGTTTGAGAATACTTTTTTAAAATATTTCTTTCTGTTACGGACAGCCTTTGGGGCAGCATGATTATGAAAATACTCATCCCATATCTTATACTTTGGGATTCCCGACTCCCACTGGGTATAGATTTTATCAATCATCATAAAATCACCGGCATAACCATAAGGCTTTAAGAGCCCAAAACCCTGCATTGTATTATTGAGAAAGTCGTCGCCAAAACTCCTTGCAAGTTCCTTTAAATCTTCTTTAGAGAGTAATTCAGCCCTGTAGGCCTTACCTATATCTCTCACTAACAGATCAAAAGCCTTTAACTCTTTCTCTTCCGGAGTATCTTTCCCGACAATGGAAAGTACATTATCCCTGATTTCAAATTTCAATGCCTCTGAAGTCATAAAATATTCTCTCATTATGAATCACTATATCAGTGATCATTCTACATTTAAAAATACCAGGAAAAGTCCTGTTACATTGCTTTCCACTACAAATTCATACTTCAGATAAGTTCTGAAAAGGATGTTAAAAGTACGAAAAAAACAGCACCGGACAACAGATTACTCAAATATTCATAAAGCAGTTACATACTACAATAATTGAAAACGTGTTAAATAGATATAACCTTTAGTCTTTAAAATAAATAAGGGGTTAAAAATCCTATATAATATGTATTTTTGGGCAATACTATGATTTCAGTGAGAACAACAATAATTCTGTTTCTATTAGCAATCAGCTATATAAGCTTTTCGCAGGAAATTATTCCGCCGGATACGCTTAATAATAAGGCAATAAGCTCAGATACACTTCATATCCATGAGCATCATGCACATGAAGATCACACTCATGAACATATTCCATCTTCCAAAGATTCATTAAAGGTATCATATATCTATCTTCATGAATACAGTAGTGAAAAGCCGGCAGTGTATGCCAACGACACCACATTAACCTATTCACAACAGCAGGATCCTGCTTTTTCAGGTATGAACTTTTATCAGACCTTAGGCAATCAGGGGCTTGCAACAAAGAACATGCTTTTTGAGGCTACTGATCCGTTGATGCTTGATTATGGGATTCACTCCAATTCACTTTATCAAACCACACCATATAATTTAAAAGCCTTTCAATCGTACAAACCCTATACAATTCTGGATTATTCGCAGGGTCCGAGCGGAGATCGCAGAGAGGCTCAACTTAATGTGGATCATGGTCAGTATCTGGCAAAGAATCTCGGCGTGGGAGCAAAACTATACATGAACAGTTCACTGGGAGATTATGACCGTCAGAAAGCGCAGAACTTTCAGGTAGCCTTTCATGGTCGTTTTAAAAGTGAGTCGGAACGCTATGCTATTGCTGCAGCATACATTAATAACAATACCACATGGTATGATAATGGGGGCAT
>PKSY01000192.1 GCA_002869405.1 Marinilabiliales bacterium | reverse complement strand
GTACCGGTAGTATTAAACACTGTCCGGTATTGCTCTTCTCTTTGCTGAAGTATCTCTTCAGTCTTTTTTCTTAAAGTTATATCATTTATGAAACCTTCTAGAAACTCCTGTTCCCCTGTTTGAACTAATTTCCCTTTTTCCCAAACCCATTTTTGCTTGCCTTCTTTTGTGATAATCCGGTACTCAAGCTCAAATCTTTCATTCTTTTTGATAGCAGCCTGAATAATATCCCAGACCATTTCTCTGTCATCATCATGTATAATCTCACTATAACTTGTTACACTATTGTTGATTAACTCTTCCGGCTCATACCCCAGCAGTTCCTTACAACCGGCACTCATATAGTTCATTTCCCATAAAGGGTTATTCAAGCAAGTATATGCCATTCCGGGCAGGTTTCCCATCAGTGTTTCAAGCTTCCGTTTTGTCTCCTCAATCTCCTTCTGCATCTCAAACCGCTCACTCACATCTCTCACAGCTGCAATCCTAACCTCTTCGCCATCATATTCCACATTTCTGGCCTCTATTTCAGCAATAAAAGATGATCCATCTTTTTTTTGCGCTCGTATAATATATGGTTTAGCGACCTTCTTTACTATATTCTGAGCTATCTTTTTCCGATCACTTTCGCAAATAACCGTTTCAATCATATCCTTCCCGACAATCTCCTCCTTCAAAAACCCATACATTTTTAAAAACGAATCATTACAATCGAGAACAATACCATTTTTATGAATAAAGATACCTTCAAAAGTAGATTGTGAAAGAAACCTGAATCGTTCTTCACTCTCCTGCACCTTCTTTAATGCCTCTTTATATCGTGATATATCTTGTACAAAAACCTGAAAAGCTGGTTTGTTTTCAAACTGTATCGGAATAACCTCAACATCAACAGGAATTGTTTTCCCTGTCTTTGTTACCGCCAAAGATTCATAAACAGGAAGACAATCCTTTCCGGCAACCCTTTTTTTGTAATAATCCAGGGCATCTTCGCGTTTCTCTTCAGCTATAAACAACCTAAAATCAGAACCCAACAACTCAACTTCACTGTATTCTGAAATCTTACATAATGTGGAATTTACCATTACTATTTTACCATCCTGAATTACAAACACAGGATCTTTCATGGCATTAATCAGTTTTTTATAATCAATTTCACTGTAGTTCATGCCCGATACAATTATAATTATTTAATAATGAGATTATTAATAAGCCTTGCGGGAATAAATATACATAAAAATCCAACAATATATAATTGTTTCAATAAGATATGAAAGGATTGAATCCGGCAAGATGAGGTCTCTTTGAAGGAAAGAAACCGGTCAGTAATAAAGAATTTACTCTACCGTAACCGATTTTGCAAGGTTTCGTGGCTGGTCCACATTTGTCCCGCGCATTACTGCAATATGATATGCAAGCAACTGAAGCGGAATTGTAGCAAGAATCGGATTAAAAATTTCATCAGTGTCAGGAACTTCAATGGCATAATCCGCAATAGCTTTTACATCAGTATCGCCTTCAGTAACAATGGCAATAATCTTTCCGTTGCGGGCCTTTATCTCCTGCATATTGCTGATTACCTTTTCGTATGTTCCACGGCGTGTGGCGATTACAACCACAGGCATCTCATGATCGATAAGCGCGATAGGTCCATGTTTCATTTCAGCGGCAGGGTAACCTTCAGCATGGATGTATGAAATCTCCTTGAGTTTCAAAGCGCCTTCAAGTGCTACTGGATAATTGTAGCCTCTACCCAGGTAAAGAAAATTACGGGCATAGGTATAAACCTTTGCCAGATCTTTTACCGTATCATTTACTTTAAGAGCCTTTTCCACCTTGGCGGGAAGAGCATCCATCTCATGCAGTAATTGGTGGAAACGAGAGGTAGGGATTGTGCCTTTTAACTGCGCTAGCCTTAACGCCAGAAGGGTAAGTATGGTTACCTGGGCAGTAAATGCCTTTGTGGATGCTACACCGATTTCAGGTCCTGCGTGAGTGTACGACCCTGCATGTGTAGCGCGCGCAATGCTGCTGCCTACCACATTACAAATGCCAATAATGGTTGCTCCTTTGGATCTGGCCAACTCTATGGCCGCAAGCGTATCCGCTGTTTCTCCCGACTGGGAAATGGCAATCACCACATCCTTTTCATGTATTACAGGGTTGCGATACCTGAATTCAGAAGCATACTCTACCTCCACAGGAATTCTGCTAAGCTCTTCAATAAGATATTCTCCCACAAGTCCGGCATGCCAGGATGTACCACAACCAACTATCAGGATTCTGTCGGCATTTACAAGTTTACGCTCATATTCGCGGATTCCTCCCAGTGAAACAATCCCTTCTGAGGAGCGAAGCCGTCCCCGCATACTATCTCTTATTGATCGGGGCTGCTCGAAAATTTCCTTAAGCATAAAATGCTAATAACCACCTTTTTCCAATGCAGAAAGACTCATCTCCAACGTATGCACATAAGGTGATTTTACCGTATTATCAATCGAGCGTATCAGTAGTTTTTCTCCCCGGCGTATTAAAGCTACCTCTTCATCATTAAGATATACGACCTCTGAGGTATACTCCACCAATGGTGTAGCATCTGAAGCCACAAACATCTCATCTTTTCCAAGTCCAACCACAAGAGGACTACTTTTCCTGGCTGCAATAAGCTCATCAGGGTGATCTTTTGATATCACCACAATAGCATATGCTCCCACAACCTGACTCAGTGCCATCTGGACGGCTTCAAACAACGATAATCCATTGCTTTTGAAGATATCCTCAATCAGATACATCAATACTTCGGTATCTGTCTGTGATCGGAATTTGTAACCCCTGTTTTCCAGTTCTGCTTTCAGTGAAAGGTAATTCTCGATAATGCCATTATGAATCAATGCCAGATTTCCTGATTCTGAAAAGTGGGGGTGAGCATTGATGGTATTTGGCTCTCCATGCGTTGCCCAGCGTGTGTGTGCAATACCAGTGGTTCCGCTAATATCCTTGTCTTTAACATGGTTATCAAGTTCGTCAACCTTTCCGGATGTTTTATATAGATTTATGCCATCACTTCCCAAAAGTGCTACTCCGGCACTGTCGTAACCACGGTATTCAAGCCTTCTGAGACCTTTAATAAGAATAGGATACGCCTGTTGATGACCCACATAAGCTACAATGCCACACATAGAGTAGAGTAATTTTAATTTTCAATTGAGGTAACAATAATTTGTGCCCTGAAGCGAATCTCCTCTTCACCGGGATTCTCCAGAGGTGATGTTCCGTGCAATACAAGACGCTCAGCATTTATCGACCCGCCGCTAATCACCAGCTCAAGACCTTTATCTTCAATATCGCCGTTTATAACATGCTGTAAATATCGTGTGATCCGGAAGGTATATGTTCCGGCATCCTGATTATAATAGCCACCATAATAGGTAGCGCCCTCTGAATAAT
Source organism: Marinilabiliales bacterium (assembly GCA_002869405.1). GTDB lineage: Bacteria > Bacteroidota > Bacteroidia > Bacteroidales > BM520 > BM520. The sequence goes on along the minus strand of PKSY01000192.1, from coordinate 7,977 downwards.
CCGGAATTAATACTCTCTCACCATCCTCGTCAATCATCATCACTTCCAGGTTTGCAGGTACAGGATAGGTTGTGTCACCATTATATACGCTCATCACGAGCTTTGCTTCATTGAAAGCTGTATTCGTGGCGTCGCCAATATCAGAAAGATGGGGCATGCGGAATACAGTTTTTACACCGCCAAGACCCTGTACATATAATTTCTCTATTCCTGTGGTAGTGTCGCCTGTGATTTGTTGTAAAAACACCGGATCTGCAGAAGTGTAGTCGTGTGCAATCTGACCATATCGTGGAGAATAGGTGCTGGTGCGTATCTCAAAAGTAGATGTATCAGTAGTATTATGATAATACAAAACAGTTTTACTTCTGACATTGAGAAGGTTAATGTCAATCAGAGAACCTTGCCCGGGGCCTGCTGCGGGGTCAAACTGGATATAGAGTCCGCGCATGAAATCGGAAAATGCCGGATTATCGGAGAAGTTTGCGGTATCAGCATTAAGAATTTGCTGGGCAAAATCCAAATCCAGCGGAATGGATATTCTTGCCGCTCCCATTGAAGAATCCGGGTCCATTACTCTATCGGTTGGCATTGGATAAAAAGCAAATTCGCCCACCGGCTGTTCGATATACTGACACCTGCGGTTCGAATAATATGTGCTGTCAACCTCAATGTCTTCATCAAGCTCATAAATCCTTCCCTGCAGCATAGAGGTCGTATCACCATAATAGGAACCGGTATAGCTGAGGTACACAATCATACTGTCGGCAACCGGTGATGTTCCGAAATTCGGACTGTTCTCAGTCATCCACAGCTCAGCCACAAGGTCAGCAGTGGTAAGACCAAAAACCGGGTCCCAGAAAGAACCTAATACATTCACTGAGGTTTCATCAGCACGGATGGAATCCAGTAATACCGCATGTGCATGGATAGTCAGCGTATCACTGTATCCGGTGGAGAGATTATTTTCATCCATCAGGTCGAGGCCAATAACACCGGCCTCTTTCTTACATGCCGACATAAAGGCAGAAAGAGTTGATACAGTCAGGATGATAGTAAGTAGTCGTAAAAACTTCGTTTGGATCATTGCTTAAAAATATCGTTTCAGGATGCAAAGATATAATTCCGCATCAATCCTCGTCAGATAGCTGATCATAAAAAGCGTTAATTGCATCAATATAATTTTCTTCGTCCTGATATCTGAGTATTGGTTTATCCTGTTTTTTGATAAATTCATCTACCTCAGGGTTCAGATTTTCAGCGCCAATGACCAGTGCGTCAGAGTACTGTGCAGCACCTTTCATGATATTAACGAAGGTCGGGGCTTTATAGTATTCGAGATCCTTATCTTCAATGGTATCAAAGGCAAGTTTATTCGCCAGAGCCGGGTTCATCGCTTCCTCAAAGCCATCATTATAAAATGAAGTAACGACTTTAGTATCCTGATAAAGCGGGTTTTCACCATACGCGGTTTTCAGGTAGAGCGGAACAAGTGATGCCATCCATCCGTGGCAATGCACGATATCAGGCGGCCATCCGAGCTTCTTAACCGTCTCCAGAACTCCGCGTGCAAAAAACATCATGCGCTCATCATTATCTTCAAAAAATTTCTTGTCCTTGGAGCGAATAGTAGCCTTTCGGTGGAAATACTCTTCATTGTCGATGAAGTAAATCTGCATTCTGGCTGCCTGTATGGACGCCACCTTAATAATAAGCGGGTGATCATTGTCGTCGATAATCAGGTTCATACCTGAAAGGCGGATTACCTCATGCAGTTGATTTCTGCGTTCATTTATGTTTCCAAATCGGGGCATAAAAGTCCGTATCTCTTTTCCTCTCTCCTGTATCCCCTGCGGCAAGTGCCTGCCTGTTTTACTAATATGTGTTTCAGGAAGATAAGGCGTGATCTCCTGGGAAATAAAAAGGACCTTCTTCTTATCCATAATTAAAAGCTTTGTAATTTATTGATAGCGAACTGCAAAGATAATAAAAAAAAACCAATTCAATTCATAGAGCGCTCTGTGCTTTATAATCATTATAAATAAGAGTCCCGGGAAACACTATGAAATCAATGACTGTCAATAAAGAATATGAAGTTGACTTCTTTTTTTGCAAATGCAGGGTTTTCACTTAAAATTTTCAGTTGGAAAATCAGTTTCATATTTTAAAAACTTTAAATTTGCCCGATTCAATAATAATATTGGAAAAACCGCAAAGCCATGTATAAAATTGATAAACATCCCATTCTGGATGTCAAAGACGGGGAAAAGGTAACTTTTACTTATAATGGTCAGAAAGTAACTGGCCAAAAGGGGTTTACCATTGCCGCAGCACTCCATCAGGCCGGTTTCCCGGTCCATAGCCATAGTATTGCCGACAGAAAACGAAGCCTTGAGTGTGGAATCGGAAAATGTGGCGCATGTGAAATGCTCGTCGACGGACAGATAAAAAGAATCTGTATTACCAAAGTTGATGAGGTTAAAGAGGTTAAAGAAGTACCTCACGACTATACTCCGGAGCACATTCATGAGGATGACTCCGATGCAGTAAAGGTATTTAAAACTGCAGTGGCTATTATTGGTGCCGGCCCCGCAGGTCTTGCAGCACGCGAGGAACTTAACAAGCACAATATCGAAAACATCGTTGTGGATAATAACAGCGAAATCGGTGGCCAGTTTAATATGCAGACACACCAGTTCTTCTTCTTTGAAAAGGAGAAAAAATTTGGTGGCATGCGTGGCTTTGAAATCGCTAAAACCCTCGCCGGCGATAATCATGATGGTATTTTCCTCGACTCCACAGTTTGGGATATTCTTGACGGCAAACGCCTGGCCGTAAAAAATATTTCTACCGAAGAGATCTATTATATTGAAGCAGACCACCTTATTATCGCCACCGGAGCCGTGCCATTTATGCCCACATTCGAGAACGATGACCTCCCGGGTGTTTATACGGCCGCCGTTGTGCAAAAAATGATGAATACCGAGTTTACCCTTCTCGGGAAAAATATCCTTACCGTCGGTGCCGGAAACATCGGTTATCTAACCAGCTACCAGCTTATGCAGGCCGGTGCCAATGTGAAAGCAATTATCGAAGCCCAACCCCGCGAAGGTGGCTTTCCCGTGCAGGCCAACAGAGTCAGAAGGCTCGGAATCCCTGTGTATACAGGTGAGATCCTCATAAAGGCTATCCCCAACGAAAACCATGATGGTATTGTCGGTGCAGTGGTAGCTCAATCTGAAAACTTTAAACCTGTTCCCGGAACAGAGAAGATTATTAAAGACATTGACGCCATAAATATTTGTACCGGACTGGTTCCTGATGATCAGCTGCTGATAAAAGGAAATGAAATCTTCGGCCGCAAATGCCATGGCGCAGGTGATGCTATTCGTATCGGTGAAGGAACTTCCGCAGTGCTGCGTGGCCGTCAGGCTGCCTTTGATGTGCTTCAGGAAATGGGAAAACGCTACGACTACGACGAATACCTCGCACTCTCAAAAGAGTATATCGACTCACAGCAACATCCCGTTCGTGTTATCGAAGAACCATATATGCCTACAAAAGAACGCGCAGAAGCAAAACCTTTCGTGGTGATAGACTGCCTCTACGGCTTTGCGTGTAACCCCTGCGAGTTCTCTTGCCCCCACGGCGCAATTACGAAAACTTCCACCAGCACAACACCCAAAATCGACTTTGATAAGTGTATCGGTTGTATGCAGTGTGTGTACCAGTGCCCGGGTCTGGCAATCTTCGGTTATAATCTGAAAAAAGACTGGCTCTTCCTGCCAATAGAGTATGAAGCAGAAGAAGGTGCTGAAGTATTTCTGGTCGATAATAACGGAAAGAAACTTGGTGAAGGTGTAATCGAAAAAATCCTTAAAAAGCCAAATAAAACCAATGTCGCCAGAGTAAAATCTCTCGATGTTCATGGTGAAGACCTTACTGCTGTAAGAGGTTTCATCGTGAAGGAAAAATATCCTGAAAAGGTTGAATTCTATCCCAACGAAAACAATATCGACACAAAAACTTATGTATGTCACTGTGACGATGTTACGCTCGATGAGATTCTGAACGTGGTGGGCGACCGCAAGTTCATCTCAGTGGATGAGATCAAGCATACTACCCGCCTTGGCATGGGTGCTTGTCGGGGAAAGCGTTGTATCCCCCGTCTGAAACAGATGATTCGTAATCATGGTGTTCAGGTTGTCGGCGATGCTACTCCCCGCGGACCACTTTCGAATCAGATTGGTATCGGCGAGGTTTATCCTACCAACAAGCCTGAAGAGTACATCGTAAATGGTGGTGTTAAAAACATCCGGAAGGAGACCGCCGAAGTGCTGATTGCAGGTGGTGGTATTGGTGGTAGCGCACTGTTCCGTTACTTTGCAGAGAAAGGCAAAAAACCGGTTCTCGCCAACTATGGTCGTGGCGCTTCATGGCGTAATATCGCCGGAGGTCGTACTGCCTTTACGCTTCCTGAAATTGCCGATATTGCCAATAATAATAACCGGATCTTTAAAGAGCTTCAGGCGATAAAAAATATCGACTATCGCTCAATTGATTATGTGACTTTTGCCCACGACGAAGCAACATATAAGGCACTGGAAGAATCCATGGCCTGGTCGGATGCAAAGATGGTTGATCCGAAGGATTTTGCCACTGAAATATCGCCGTTTATAAATCCTAAGCTCGATAAATACAATGCTGCACTGGTAACTCACGACTGCTGGCAGGCAACTCCCGGCCGCGTTGTGGACCTTATTCGCAGCATTGGTATTCAGCATGGCGGAACACTGCTGGAAGACTGTAAGCTGATTGACGTCAAAAAAGATGGTGATAAGTATATTGTCCTGCTTCACGATCACGACGGAACATATGTGGAATATACCACAGACCATTTTGTAAATGCCCTGGGCCCGGATGCAGAGAAATTTGCCCGCAAGCTGGATGTAATCCCCGGACTATATCCCGTAAAACATCAGGCATTTATTACGCGTCGTTTGCCCTGGCTGGGTAAGGAAGGTGTGCCGTTGCCAATGATGATCGACAGAAGAAACTACAAAGGGTTTACTGCAGTGTATGGTCAGCAGCTCGCCGAAACAGGTCAGATTATTGGCTGTGCAAGCCCGTCGGTGGATCCTATTGAGTCGCACTCGAATCTGAAAATTAACTCCGGAGAATTTTTGGAAATCGTATCTGAAATTTTTGTCGACTGGCTGCCCATGCTCTCATCAGTAGGATTCCAGGCTATCTGGGCCGGATATTATGTGGAGCCACGCATGTTTATTGATCCCGACAAAGGGCTCTTTATTGGCTTGCGCGGACAAGGTTTCATGCTGGGTCAGTATCTTGCAAAACTGTATGTTGACAAGTACTGCGGGGATACTACTCCTGAGTATTTTGACAGGCTGAAAGTTGATGGTGACGGGCTGTTGGAAAAGGCATTCAAATAGTCTCTTAATTAATTGAGACAATTATTTGTTTTTCACAATAGTACCGCGTACCTTTGCACCCCTTTTTGTAAAATTGCATAAAGTGAATGTTCTGAATAAACTTGAAATCCCTTTTAAAGGGTTGTCGGACGGAGTTCATGAATTTGAATACCATGTTTCCGATGCGTTCTTTGAAGCTATTGAGTATTCTGATGTAAAGAAAGGTAATGTCTCAGCGAAAATATCGCTGGATAAACAACCGGGAATGATGCAACTGCACTTCCGGATCAACGGTTATGTTACCCTGACCTGCGATCGTTGTCTTGAGGATTTTAACTTCCCCATTGACACGGAAGACCACCTGATTGTTAAGATAGGACCGGAACCAGGAGAAGAAAGTGAAGAGGTTATCATAATTGCTGATACCGAATATAAACTTCAGCTCTGGCATTACATCTATGAATATATCAGCCTACAGGTACCCTACCGCAAAACTCATCCCGAGGATGAAAACGGTAACAGTACCTGTGACCCTGAGCAGATAAAACGTATTGAAGACCTGAATTCTGAAAATCGTGCTGACCCCCGATGGGATGCATTAAAGAATTTGAAATTAGACGATTAATAAAGAGTATTAACATATAAAAACAGACTTACAATGGCACATCCAAAACGTAAGATCTCAAAAACACGCAGAGATAAAAGAAGGACACATTACAAGGCAGAAGCTCCTCAGTTAGCTACATGCCCTACTACAGGTGAAGTACATGAGTACCACAGAGCTTATTGGGTGGACGGTAACATGTACTACAAAGGACAAATGGTAATAGAAGGCTCAGAGGATCTCTAGACCCTCTCCCTTAATTCGGGGCCTGGATTTTAGTTAATACTGAAACAGGAGCATTGTCTATATAATAACCGGAATATCAATTACTTAATGGTGTTCCGGTTTTATCATATATATGCTTTTTTAACACATATTAGCAACTTTCCACGTTTCTAATGCCTTTTAATTAATCATAAATTGTATTTTCGCAGGCAAACTTTTTTCGCTTATGGCACATATCAAAGCAGCAATAACAGGTGTCGGAGCTTATGTTCCGGAATATATCCTTACCAATGCCGAACTGTCGACTATGGTTGATACTACCGATGAATGGATCATGACCCGTATCGGTATCAGGGAAAGACATATTATTAAAGAGGAGAATGAAGGCTCTTCCTTTGTTGGTGAAAAAGCAGTTCGCCAGCTCCTGGAAAAAACAAATACCGATCCTTCTGAAGTAGATCTGGTAATCTGTGCTACCGTTACTCCTGATATGCAATTCCCCGCCACTGCAAATGTAATTAGTGACAAGGTAGGCATCAAAAATGCTTTTAGCTTCGACCTTAACGCAGGTTGCTCCGGGTTCCTTTTTGCGCTGGAAACTGCCAGTAAATTTGTTGAATCAGGTAAATACAAGAAAGTTGTGGTAGTTGGTGCGGAAAAAATGTCTTCCATTGTGGATTATACTGACCGCGCAACATGTTGCATCTTTGGTGATGGTGCCGGAGCTGTTATGCTGGAGCCTACAGAAGATGAGTTTGGTATCATTGATTCTAAACTTCAAACTGACGGTGTAGGACGTGTTCATCTTCATCAGGTGGCCGGTGGCTCTCAAAAACCGGCATCACACGAAACTGTGGATGCCCGCCAGCATTTTATCTATCAGGAAGGACAGCCTGTATTCAAGTGGGCAGTATCAAAGATGGCCGATGTCTCTGTGGAGATGATGGAGAACAACAATATCGCTCCTGAAAACCTTACCTGGCTGGTGCCTCATCAGGCTAACCTCAGAATTATCGAGGCCGTAGCACGCCGCATGGGTATCAAAAAAGAACAGGTGATGATTAACATAGAGAAGTATGGTAACACTACCGCTGCGACTTTACCACTTTGTCTGCACGACTGGGAACCTCAGTTGAAGAAAGGCGATAATATAATCCTTACCACTTTCGGTGCCGGTTTCACCTGGGGTGCCATGTACCTCAAGTGGGGATACGACCCTAGGTAAATATTCAATATTCAATATCCAATAATTAATAATTAATCATTATAGAATTTTCTTGAAAATTAATTATTATTTCTTGAATATTATTTATTAAAATAGTCACGGGCTGTTCGTTTTGAACGGCCTTTTTTATTTAGGGTAATCCTGAATATATTAACCCAAAAACAAATACTGTCAGTTTTATTTTCTTCTGATTTTTAGAGTTTTGTATCGGTGTGGACTTTACAAAAGCCGTAATGTTACTTATCTTTATGAGCCTAAAAGTATTCTAACAACTTAAACTGGCTAAAATGAAGATATTGTTTACAACCGCCATCCTTGCAATGGCCTCACTGTTTTCCTTTGCAGATGATAGCTGCAACAACTTCTGGGCAGTAGTATCTCCCGATGGAAATTATATCTATTTCTCCTCTACCATGAATGGTAGTAATTATGAAATCTACCGTACAGATATTGATGGAACGTCAAATCTTATGCGTCTGACCTATTCCGAAGAG
>PKSY01000101.1 GCA_002869405.1 Marinilabiliales bacterium | reverse complement strand
GGGGTCAGGCAGGAGATTGTATAACAAAAGACCCGCCAGGTTTTGGAAACCTGACGGGTCTGGTGCGAATAGAATCATTCTATAATTATTTCTTTCCCAGGTACTCAGAAACACTTTCGTGTGTTTCCTTGATAGTCTCTTCACCCGGTTTCCAGTTAGCAGGACAAACTTCACCGTTCTCTTCAAAGCACTGAAGTGCTTCAACCATTCTCAAAGCCTCGTCAACACTACGTCCGAGCGGAAGGTCATTTACAAGCTGATGACGCACAACACCCTGTTTGTCGATAAGGAAAAGCCCGCGGTAAGCAACAGCTTCTCCGTCGAAATCAATTTCATCATCTTCAGAATCATAAACATACTCTCCTGCCAACACATCAAAATTCTGTGCAATGGATTTTGAAAGATCCGATACCAATGGAAATTTAACACCCTTAATACCTCCATCTTTCAATTCGGTATTAAGCCATGCCCAGTGTGAAAACTTTGAATCCACAGAGCATCCAACTACTGCACAATTCTTTGCTTCAAACTCTTGTAGTCTTTCCTGAAATGCCAGAATTTCAGTAGGGCATACAAAGGTAAAATCGAGTGGATAGAAGAAGAATACCACGTACTTTTTACCCAGATATTGTTCCAATGAAAATTTTTCTACGAATTCACTGCCGTTAACTACGGCGTCGGCTTCAAATAAGGGAGCCTTTTTTCCTGTTAAAACTGCCATATTTTGGTTTATAGTTTAATATTCAAATCTTTCCGATACAAAAATAGATAACATCTTTGAGGTAAAAAAGTTTAATTCAGTAAACCATCAAAATCCGCTTCGATAGGTTTGTTCTTCATAAAATCATACAATGTCAGCTTACGGATTTCATAGAAATTCAGCCAGTAACTATGCAGTGCGGCGATATAACCTTTTTTACGGGAATCTTTGTCGGTCATTGAGCTGTTGAGCTCTGTAATATCTATGGTGCCAATAAGGTATCTTTGTTTGGTAAAATCGTATCTCCGCTCAGCAACGGTATCACTTTTTGCGGCTATTGCGAGCTGGTTTTTCTGCATATTAAACTGCATCACTTTAAGAAAGACTTCCTGATTAAAGTCTATTTTCTCCTGCTCAATGGAAGTTCTCACCAACTCCTGTTGCGACTCCGCCATATTGATTCTGCCTTTTGCTCTTCCCCAGTCGAGAATAGGGATTTGCAGTCCAAGGTAAACTGATTGCTGATCACGGGCACCGGAATATACTGATTGAAAAACATCTGATTGATTGTTCAGTCCATATGATACAGAGAGATTGGCACTAAACCGGCTCTCTTTTTTTGCCTGATCAACAACAGAGTTTGCTTCCAGCAGCCGACGTTCAAAAGCAATGGCGTCGGAGCGGTGAGCCGAAGCATAATCCACAGCATCACTAACATTAACCACCAGATCGGGAACTTCTGCAGGCGGTATAAGAATAATATCTGTTTCATCCTGAATACGCAGAAATGAACTCAGATCGAATTTTCTCATCTGCAGATCCAGCTTTGCTGCTTCCAGTTGCGACCTGGAATTCAGGTAGTTTAACTCCATGTTCAGCACTTCATTTTCTGCAATGGTACCCATATTATACCGTCCTTTGGCAATCTGATAGAGGGTATCATTATTGGCAAGGTTTGTTTCCTGAATTTTTACATTTATCTGCGCAAGCAAAAGATTAAAAAAGTAGTTGGTTGCAGTAATAGCAACAGTCTCCATCTGCTCGAGATACTCCTGCCGGGCCTCATTATATTTCATAGGTTCAACCTTCCGCTCCCACTTAAAGCTGTTATATCCAAACAGCGGCTGATTCAGTGTAATGCCAATGGGGTTTGAAATAAACTCCATCTCACCATCATCAAAATAGACCAGTGACCGAAGCGAGCTTGACAGAGAGATATCACCGCCGGTAAACCCGATTTTTTGCTTCAATGACAAGCCCAGGTTAGAAGACATCTGGTAATATGGCGCATAAACTCCGCCTGTGGGAGTTTGCACGTAGGTATAGGCATTTGTGAATGAAACGGGGGCTCCGGAGAGATCCAGCTGTGGCATATAATCAGCTTTGAAGTAGCGGTATTGCCAGTAGCTCGACCTGTAACGGTGGGTGGCGATTAGTGCATCGGGAGCACGCTGTTGTGCAATCAGAATTACATCTTCCAGCTTCAGGTAGGTAGATTCCTGTGATTGTGAAAAAACCGGTTCAAAGCCGGAAAAGAGCAGTAATAAGAAATATAGGGTGACTTTTTTCATTTTCATTTAATTCTTTAATCGTGACGCAGTGACTGTACAGGATCCTGTGTTGCAGCTTTTCGGGCAGGCATAAAACCAAATGCAATTCCTACTGTAGCAGAAACACCAAAGGAGATTAATATTGATGACCATGAGACGATGGTCAGAATATCAGTAATTTGCATAATTACCCGGGCAAGAGAAATACCCAGGACAATACCAATCAAACCTCCTGTAATAGAGATTATTGTTGCTTCAGCAAGAAACTGGAACACAATATCTTTTTGTGTGGCACCAATTGCGCGGCGAGTTCCGATTTCTTTAATGCGCTCCATTACCGAAGCAAGCATGATATTCATAATTCCGATACCACCAACAATCAGTGATATACTCGCAATAGCACCAAGCACAATATTGAAAATATCCTTTGTGCGTTGCTCTTGTTTAAGCAGTAATTCAGGTACTTTAATCTCATAATCCTCTTTTCCCTGATGGCGACGAGCCAGCATTCGGTCGAGAATAACAGAAGTTTCAGTAAGATGCGTACTCTCCTTTACCTGAACTACAATACGATCAAGCTGGTTGTCAGTTCCGGTAGAGCTACCTCCGCCACTGCTGCTAAAGGACATAAATCCTCCACCACCAGTTATCACCATAGATGATCCGCCACCGTGGAGTGCCGCAGCAGTAACAACAGAACGGTCTTTATACCTCAGCAGCACAGTCTGTATAGGAGCATAAATATTCTCATTATAGTTTGAAATGCCCATATCTTCAGATGCAGTGCCTCCGAAAGGAACCTTTTTCAGGACTCCGGCAACCTTTAGCCAGATATTACCACATTTGATATATTTTCCAATGGGATCTTCATTGGGGAAGAATCTAGACTTTAAGGTCGGGCCGATAATACAAACTGCCTTGCCTTCTTCAAGCTGAGAGTAGTTAAACATGGTGCCCTCTTCAATCTCAAGATTAAAAACCTTAAAAAAATCAGGTGTTACACCATTCAGTTTTGCCGGGCTTCGTTTTCCGTCTTTAATAATAAAAGTTTCATAAATAACCTCCGGACTGACGCGTTCCACAGTGGGGATAATATCCATGATGCTCTCTGCATCCTGAAGGGTAAGTCCGGGAGAAAATTTCTTACTCATAGACTTTCCCTCTTCATCACCATTACTCTGACCGGCAGCATCATCATTTACAGGCTGGATTACAATATTGTTAACACCCACAAGTTTCATCTGGTCGAGAATTTCCTGCTGGGCGCCGTTTCCAATTGCAAGCATCGCGATAACAGCCGCCACGCCAAAAATAATCCCCAAAGCAGTAAGAATTGAGCGAAACTTGTTCGCCATTACTGCTTCCATCGCCATGTTAAGGTTATATAAATAACGTTGAATATTCATGGCGCTGACTATAAAGTTTTTAGTTTATACTTTTCTGTATCTTCGGGTACGGACAGTAGCACCTCATCACCCTCTTTCAGGCCTTCAAGTACAATAATTTCATTTTCATTGCTCTTTCCGGTAAGTATTTGCTGACGGGTATTATTCGACCGGTAAACGACAGTCATTGAGTCGTTACTATGCACAGCCTCCAGGGGAAGGAAGAGCACATCTTCAATAACATCTGTTGTAATGATATTTTTTGTGGTCATTGCCGGTCTGAGGATGGAGTCAAACTCATTGACAATCACTTTTACTTCGAACACCTTAGCATTTGAGTTCTTCATCTGCTCACCAATATTTGCCACTTCGATCACTTCACCGGTAAATTCCTTTTCAGGGAAAGCATCTACTCCAACCTCAACAGGTTGTCCAACTTTAACTTTACTGATATCGATTTCGTTGACATAGGTTTTGGATATCATTTTAGTAAGGTCGGGTAGCTCGGCAACTACGGGATCCCAGGCACCGACGGTAGCGCCAATGCCCATTTTACTTCCATCCCAGTTACGCTTATAGATTACCATGCCGGCTTTTGGAGCAGTAATGGTAAACTGACCCATAAGTTGCATCATCTGATCGTATTTTCTTTTGCTCTGGTTCAAAGAAGCACTCACCTCCTGCATATCAGCCTCAGCTTTCTGCTTTTTAAGCAAATAGTTCTTTTTTGCCTGTTCGTATGCACGCTGCCCTTTATCAAGGTCAATTTCATACTGACGAATTGTTGCCGGTGGTTCAAAAACAGACTGGTCGAGTTTAATGCGTTTCTCCTCCAGGGCAAATTCGAGGTTAATTAGCTCGTCGCGTGCAGCGCGAAGCGTCATGGATGTATCAAGTTTTGTTTTAATAAACTGCGACTCAAGCTTCTCAAGCTCATTTTGCTCATCTTTGATTCTGTTTCCCAGCTCTGAGCGGTCGAGACGGGCAATGTACTGTCCTGAATCAACTACGGTACCATCAGGAATAATGTCTTCAATTTTTAGGTTCCAGATACGGAAATCACGCACTCCGGCAGGTCCGTAGATTTTCTCAGAACTACGGGCTTCAAGTTCTCCGGTTGTAGTCACATCAATGGCAAAGTCACCGCGCTCAACAGTTACTTTTACACTCACATCTTCAGACTGGCCGGTGCCGCCAGATAACCAGATAATCAATACGATGATTACTCCCAGGGCGATCAGCAAATAATAACGATTCTTCATGTTGGATAGTTTATCAATTGGTCTTTATGGTTACAACAAATTTACTGTATGACACAGAATACCATGTCCAAATATTCAGACATAATTAATATATAAACGTTGTCTGTATCGTGATGTTATCTTGTTTTAATGAAAAAAGTGCTAAATAGTGTTAAAAGTATAATAACGGGTACTGCAGCAAAATGTAACAAGGCAGCAGTTATTATTCCGGTTAGGATTAAAATATAACGCAGACGGTTATCCCGTAAGGAGAAATTCTCAAACTTCAGCGAAACAACAGGGATACGGCTCACCATTAACATACCGAACAACAATGCAAAGGCGGAGAGCACAAAAGGTTCATACAACCATATGGCATCATATTCATTAACGATTAGCGGGAGAGAAATAAAAAACCATGCAGACAGTGGAACAGGTACGCCAATAAAATAATCCTTCTGATTATGAGCGGTAAGATTAAATTTCCCGAGACGCATGGCAGCAAACAAAGGAATCAGAAATCCGCTTAAAGCGAAAGAGTTAACTACCGGAAAAGTAAGACTGCCATTTAATACTGTATATACCATTAACCCGGGAACAACACCAAAAGACACCAGATCGGAAAGTGAATCCAGCTGTATGCCAAGAGGAGACGATACCTTTAACAGTCTTGCCACCATCCCATCCAAAAGATCAAAAAGCGATGCGATGATTATCATATAAGAAGCCGTTACAAGGTTATCTGAAGCCAGAAAAATGATGGCAACAATACCGGACAACAGATTCATCAGTGTAAGGAAGTTAGGGATATGCTTTTTCATTGCTTTTTACATCGTTGTGATGCAAAAATACACTTTTGCCCAAACATGACCCGTGCAAAATTGTTTAGATTACCGGATATATTAATTTTGCAGCGCTTATGATAAGCCGTACGGAATTTCAATTGATTGATAATGTGGAAAAAATGGCGCTTCTCTTCGACCAGGGCAGAGAGGTTATGTCAAGAATCTACATGTACTACAACATTAAATTATACTCACTCAATGATTTTTTTGTTGAAGTTTGGTATCGTCAGTCTTCAAATACCGTAGATAAAATCGAAGTGGCAGACATGGACAGAGTCTTTCATCTGTATGAAAAAAGTATTGATATATCTGATTTGTTTAATTAATGGAAGATAACATCGCACAATCGATTCGCGGAATAAATATCGCGGAATACAATTACCCTTTACCTCCTGAACGCATTGCATGGTATCCTGCCGACAAGCGTGACGGCTCAAAACTTCTGATCAGCACCCCTGATACAATTTCACAGTCTCGTTTTTCAAACATTGATAATTTTTTACCTTACAACACCTTACTGGTTTTCAATGAGACAAGGGTTGTACAGGCCAGAATGGTATTTCATAAATCGTCAGGAGCGAGAATAGAGATTTTCTGCCTGGAGCCTTTACATCCGGTAACTGAAGTACAAACTGCCTTTGCACAGCACTCTCCGGTAATCTGGAAGTGCCTTGTTGGTAATTCACGTCGCTGGAAATCGGGTCCTCTTGAAACAACAATCCCGGTTAACGGAAAAGAAATTACTGTTACAGCCATTCGCACGGCACAGCACGACGGTCATTCGGAAGTGGAGTTTCACTGGGATGATGAGCAGATAATCTTCGCCAGTGTGATGGAACAGATTGGAGCCACTCCCCTGCCGCCATACATTCAGCGTGAAGCAGAAGAGAATGATAAAGACCGATACCAGACAGTTTATGCCCGTAATAACGGCTCTGTAGCAGCACCAACCGCCGGGCTGCACTTTACGGATGAAATTCTTGAACAGCTTAAGAAAAAAGGTGTAAGGCAGGAAAAAGTCACTTTGCACGTTGGTGCCGGAACCTTCAAGCCGGTATCATCGGAAACTATTGGCAGCCATGAGATGCATACCGAACAGGTGATGATTTCCCGTACGACCATAGAGGCGATTAAAAATGCGAATAACAGAACGATAATTCCTGTTGGGACTACTACTGCACGCACCCTGGAGAGTATGTTCTGGTACGGAGCAAAACTGCATCTGGGAGTTACTGATTCTCAATACCTGGAAGTGGAACAATGGGATCCTTACAACGAAGCATATAACAAAGTTTCAACAGAAGAGAGCCTTCATGCTGTGCTGAAAATGATGAAAGCACAAAAGATGGAGTATCTGAAGGGAGAGACCAGCCTGCTGATTGCCCCGGGATATAAATGGCAGTTTGCTGATGCGCTCATCACAAACTTTCATCAGCCAAAAAGCACTTTGTTGCTGTTGGTTTCATCATTTATCGGAGAGCGATGGAAGAGTGCTTATGATTATGCCTTGAAAAATGATTTTCGTTTTTTGAGCTTTGGCGACAGTTGTCTCTTTTTCCCGAAATAATTCTTGAATATCACTACCTTTGCACTGATGGCAAAAAAGAAGAACAAGGAAGAGATGACCTTCTGGGAACACCTGGAAGAGTTGCGTTGGCATATCCTAAGAAGTGTAGTTGCCATCATGCTGTTTACAATCCTTGCTTTCTTTGGCCGTGAAATCCTTTTTGATGACATACTGCTGGGGCCATCCACTCCTGAATTCATTGTAAACCGTTGGTTATGTCAGTTGGCAGAATTAATAAAATCTCCGGGGCTGTGCATGGACCAGCTGAATATTAAAATTATAAATATTACACTATCGGGGCAGTTTATGGTGCACATGTACATGAGCCTCATGTTCGGAGTAGTGATGGCATTCCCTTATATATTATGGGAAATCTGGCGATTTGTGAAACCGGCATTATTACCTGTTGAACAGGCAAACTCGAGAGGAGCTGTTCTGGTAGCTACGATTTTGTTTTATGTAGGAGTGTTATTCAGCTATTTCTTAATTGTCCCTCTAACGATAAATTTCCTGGGGACTTATCAGGTTAGCGCGGCTGTGGAGAATACGATTGCCCTTCGCAGTTACATTAATACAGTGATTTCACTTTCTTTTGCGGTAGGGATTGTCTTTGAACTTCCGATAGTAGTCTTTTTTCTAACCAGGATCGGGGTTTTATCGCCGTCAATTATGAAGAAAGGCAGACGTATTGCTTTGGTAATAATACTTGGTGTTGCAGCTCTTATCACACCGGCCGATATTTTCAGTATGATTATGGTGGCGATTCCATTGTATGTGCTTTATGAATTGAGTATTGGCATTTCAAAGCGAGTATATCGCAGGAAGCAAAAAAGCCTGTCTGAATAAACCCACACTTTTTTTACTGACTTGTAACCCTTCCCAAATTTTCACGTCGTACGGTGAAATGTGCAATTATGGAAGATAAAAGATTCTACAGAAGTAATCAGCACCGTATTCTTGGCGGTGTCTGTGGAGGCTTAGGTGATTATTTTGATATTGATCCGGTAATTATGCGGATCATTTTCTTTATCCTTGCCTTTGCCGGAGGTGGCGGAGTACTGATATATATTATTTTATGGATTCTGGTTCCCGAAGAGCCGGTATTATACTCCAGAAAAACCCAAACACCACCAAACAATCATTCACAACACAGTTCAAACCCTTTTAATACTGAAAATATGAATGCAGAAAATGTTCATTTTGAAGAGATGGGTAACGACAGTTCCCAATCGGACAACAAACCTAAGAACGGCAATACACCCCAGAAAAGCCCTGAGAAAAACAACGGCACTTTAATTGCCGGAATTATGCTCATTGTGCTGGGATGTATGTTCCTTATCGACCGATTTATTCCCAATATTAACTTTGGCGACCTGTGGCCACTGATTCTTGTGGCAATAGGTGTAATCCTTATCTATGAAAACTACAAGGATAAGCCGGTAAAAAAATAAACCTATGAGTTACAGAAAATTATTTTGGGGGATGATACTGATTGTTATCGGTACCCTCTTCATACTAAGAAATCTGGATATCGTCTGGTTTAACTGGCACGACATATGGCAGTTCTGGCCGGTATTCCTGATTATCTGGGGAGTTTCGCTGCTTCCGATAAAGGCGATGTACAGACTGCTTCTCTCCTTTGCCGCCATTGTCTTCGGCATTATTCTCGTATATCAATACGGAAACCGCGGACCAGTATTTGAATGGCGCGACCACGGAGCATATTTTCACTTCCGTGATTATGACGACGATGACGAAGATTACAAAGACCGTGCGTATATCCACTCCGGAGAAAACAAAGGAACCCTGTATGAAAGTATGAACAGCGATATCGACTTCGCTGAATTCAACCTGCAGGTTGGTGCCGGTGAATTTGACCTTATCGGTACATCCGACAAGCTTGTGGAGTGCGATTTCTCAAAAAAAGACCTTTATCGTCTGGATTCAAAAACCATTAACAACAGAGCGATTATCGACCTGAACATGAAGGAGATGGAATGGGAAGGCAAGAACCTTCGTAATGATGTTATCATCAGAATGAATCCGTCGCCGGAGTGGGAACTTGATCTTGATATTGGTGCTGCAGACCTAAACATGGATCTCAGACCGTTCAATGTGCGAAAGATTTCCCTGGATGGCGGAGCCTCTGCCCTGGAGTTCACTCTTGGTGATCGTGCTGATAAAGTGAATATTGAAATCGATGCAGGTGCTGCCAGCATTACACTTCATATTCCCGAGGATATGGGTTGTGAGTTAAATACTGAATCATTTATGATTGGTAAATCACTTGAAGGTTTTGAAAAAATCTCCAGAGGATACTATAAGACAAAGAATTTCAATACTGCGAAAAAGACTATTTCCATCGACCTTGAAGCTGCAATCAGCAGTTTCGATATCGACAGGTATTAATTACTGAACTATTATTGATGATAATGAAGCTGCCTTTTGATTGGGGCAGCTTTATTTTTTTATCGTCCGGCACTCTGCAGCATCTCTTTCAGTTCTTCATTAAAAGATGAAGCATCGAGGAGTTCATTAAGGCTTTGCCGCATACGGTATCGCCAAAGGTGTGTAGGGTTACTTGGCACATTGATACGTTCCTCCTGTGTTTTATCCCATCTGATATTACCGTTAAGAGCGAGAACATCCTGCATCGGGAATATTGCCAGCAATGAAGGTGCATAAAGATGCTGAATAATAATCTCCCGTGCTACCCATGGTTCACAGAAATAGGGAGCGGCACCATAATTCCCGAGAATTGTATTGAAGAAACGCTGAGTCTTACCGCGGTCTTCTTCCCACCAGCCGCGAATTGTCGACATATCATGTGTAGAAGGGCTGGCAACAGATCGGTAAGGATAATCAGAAGGATGGCCAAAGTCTTTTTCCGGATCTTTGGGCATACGCTGAATCTCCAGGCTCAGAATACCCAGTTCGTTCATTACTCCGGGAACACTGGCAGGCACCATTCCAAGATCTTCGCCACATACCAGCATATTAGTTGCATTCACCAGTGCCGGCAGTTGCTTCATGGCTCGTACACGCCAGAATTCATCATGACGATGATAGAAATAATCGGTATAAATTTGGTTCAGTACTTCTTTGCGGTAATCATCAAGAGCCTGATAGCTATATGTGTAATGAAGCGAAATTCTCGGATGAAAGGCTTCTGTTTTTGAATGCGGGTCTCGAATAAAAAGCACTTCCGTACACAGGCTCAGCAATCCGTCACGGATTCGTGTCCATTTTTCGTCAAGCTGTTCGCTTTCAAAGCTTCGTTTGAAATGTTCTGTGATTTTCTGTTGTGAGTCATACTCTTTTTTAAACCTGTACACCTCCCACTCAATGGGCTCCAGGAATTTATCGATTACATCGTTGGTATATTCACCAAAGACATTACCGAGGTACCACTGGTGAATATATGGTTTCAGAAATCGCTCATCATCCAGATCAAGGCCACGCTCGTGCAGCTCTTGTCTGGTGAGAGGCATGGCAGGATTGAAATAACCCATCAATCCCTGTGTGGAATCTGTGGGGATTTCCCAGATGCGGAAGAAACCCAGGATATGGTCAATTCGGTAGGCGTCGAAATATTCAGCCATTTTGCGAAGACGTTTTTTCCACCACGCATAATTGTCTTTGGCCATCTCGTCCCACTTGTAAGTGGGGAAGCCCCAGTTTTGACCTGCCACTGCAAAGTCGTCGGGTGGTGCGCCTGCCTGACCATTGAGGTTGAATAGCTTCGGATCAGTCCAGGCATCTACGCTGTTGCGGGAGATACCAATGGGGATATCACCTTTCAGTGCTACACCCTTACTGTGCGCATACTCCACAGCCTCTTTCAGCTGCTCATGCAGATGATACTGGATATAGTAGTGTACAGCCACGTCGTCATAATCCTGCGCCAAAGGATCTGCGAAAGCATAAACTGCTTTCCTGCTGTATTCACTATGGGATTCCCAAAGCCTGAAATCTGCAGTCTGATATCTGTCACGTAAGCAGGAGAAGACAGCATAAGGTACAAGCCAGTCACGGTTATCATTAAAGAACTTTTTGAATTTCTGCGTTTTGAGGAACTTCGATTTATTAAGGTCAAAGAAATATTTATAATACTTTGATTTCACCTTCATCATACGGACATAATCCACTGATTCATTGGCATTAAGTTC
>PKSY01000039.1 GCA_002869405.1 Marinilabiliales bacterium | reverse complement strand
GTTTAAACCCAACAACAAACAACCAACAACCAACAACAAACAACCAACAACTGACAACCAACAACTGAAAACCATCAACTGATAACCATCAACTGAAAACCAACAACTGATAACCATCAACTGAAAAAAAAAAACGAAACCGGTCGATAAGCGGGATTCTGTCGAGTCCTGTCATTTATCTTGGGCTACAGTTGCCTGCAGCCTCAAACGGCCTACCCCCCGGGATCAGACGAGCAGCCTTTATCCGCAATGCGGAAGCCCGGTATACATGACCTTTCACTCCATAAGGTTTACCCCAAAAGCATGTCACCACACTTTTGCGTGAGCTCTTACCTCACATTTTCACCCTTACCACCGAGGTGGCGGTTATTTTCTGCGGCACTTGCTGTTCCCGGAATCCGGGACCTTCCCGTTAGGAAGTATGGTGCTCTGTAGTGCCCCGACTTTCCTCACCGAAAAACTTCGGCGCGACAGGATAACCGGTTTCGCATGCAAAAATAGTGGAATTTGAGGTTGAAAACAACCAATAAGTTTTACTTCGAATGTATCAAGCTGTGATTGGTTCCGGCAAACATCATTACTCAATAATTTCCACCTCAATGGCTCCATATCCGTATTTCTGGAATGAAGCGTTGCGACGGGGAAATCCGGGATAGTTCTTTCTCAGGTAATCAGTAAGTGCATCACGCAATATTCCGTTTCCAATTCCGTGAATAAAGATTACCTTATGGAATGATTTTGCAATAGCGTTATCAAGGGCCCGGTGAAAGTAATCCATCTGATAGCGAAGAATTTCTGAATTTTTCAGCTGTCCGTAATCTTCGCGTAAAGCAGAAATATGAAGATCCACCTCAGCGATATCATTGTCAATCCTGTGATTCTCGATAAGTGATTTGTTGCGCTGAACTTTTGCCTTCTGAACTTCCTTCTTTTCCTCTTCCTTAGGCACATCTTTCTTTGCCACTGCTACAGCCTGCTGATGTGCAATTTCTCCCAGAAGAAATAAAAAGGCCTTTTGTCCAAAGAAATAGGTCTGTTTATAATTGTCTTCCTTGTAAAGTCTGACGCCCTGAATTCTGAACCCGGAAGTAAGAGGTTCAAGCACTTTCTCTTGTTTTTCATTATGGAAAAGAACCTGCACTATTCCTGACGACCAGTTATTTATCTCATCACGGGTAATATTATCGATATGAATCATGGATGCTGCATCCAAAGTATCATATTCACGGCCGGTATATCCAATATCGGAACTTTTAAGAAAAATGCTGAAGAGGATATCGGACTCCGTGTGGTTCACAAGGTATATGTTGATGTTACCACTTACAAGGTAGGCCTGGTCTTCGGGAACGAAAGCCAGGTAAACACCTTTTCGGAAGGTTGCATCATTGGAGCGATAAGGAACAGGTTGTTTTCGGGAAGTCTTGGATGGTGAAGCGCTGACCTCTTGTTTAACGGGAGCATTCTCACTTGCTATATGAGTTCTTTTCCTGGGAGCCACTACAGGGATATCATCATTCACATCCACATTATAGCTTTCGCCGAAATATCGTCCCAGGGGTGAATCATTATCAACTTTCACCAAATCCTTAACCATGGTTGGAATGTCAAACCCATCCTCAATAGCTACATTCACCATATCAGGTGAAATGATTTTACTCACTTTGCCGCCACCTTCCTGATTCAGGAATTTTACGGTATCTCCAACACGAAATTTCATTTCAACAAATTTAGCCTGCAAAGATACTCTTTTGTATTTGGCTTTCAGAATTATCCAAAAAAAAAGCATATGTTAAAAAATATTTATCTTTGCATTGATAACAGATGGTAAAAAGCCGTAACAAATGAACAGAACAGTATCTATTATACTGATTATCATTACGATACTTGGAGTATCTTCATGTACAACAGATGATAATGGGACGGGGCGAATATCCATAAACTTCATTCATGAAGTGGATGGAAGTGCATTGCAGACGGACACCATGCAATATGTCAATGAAGCAGGAAATACATATTCTGTGGAGAGCCTGAAATACTTTATTTCCAATCTGAAACTCATAAAATCAGACGGAAGCATTATTCCTCTTTGCGAAGAAGAGAAGATTATTTATGTCGATAATGAGTTGCCGGCCACGATGTATGAGGAGCTGCCGGATAGTGTTCCCGCAGGAGTTTATAAATCACTCACTTTTACTTTTGGGATTGAAGAGGCTGACAACCACGCGGGTTTGTTCACGACACCTCCGGAGACATATATGGAAAGCACCGAAGAGCTGGGCGGCGGATACAATTATATGCGTATGCGCGGCCGTTATGCACAAACCCCCGGTGTTAATGAAAAGAACTACAACTTTTTTCTTGGTATAGGCCAGATTCATCCTTCAACAGGACTGGGTGCCGATGAGGTGCGTTATGTTCATAATGACTTCCCTGTCACCGTTTCCAATATCAGCTTTGAGCTGGATAAAGACGAGGAGGTTGTGATTAATCTGATTATGGATATTCAACAATGGTTCCAGGAGCCTCATGAGTGGGATTTCCAAAATATCGGAGGCTCAATTATTGAGAATCAGGATGCACAGATTATGGCACGTGAAAACGGTGAGAATGTTTTCTCCGCCTATGTAAATGATAATCGCGGGGTACATTAATAAAAAACGGCTGTGA
This sequence comes from Marinilabiliales bacterium, assembly GCA_002869405.1. Lineage (GTDB taxonomy): Bacteria > Bacteroidota > Bacteroidia > Bacteroidales > BM520 > BM520. The sequence continues at coordinate 8,809 of PKSY01000039.1, read as the reverse complement.
TTCCACAGCCGTCCTTATCTCAAAACTATCTTATCTCTGAATCACTATTTTGCGTGATATATTGTATTGCGATGTTTTTCCTGTTAACAGATATATTCCCGGACTAAAGTGACCAACGTTTATTGTATGAACAGATTGATTTCCGGCACTAATTGTTTCTTCGTACATCAGGGTTCCATCCTGACGGTATATCTTTAAGGGGAATTCACCTTCTGTTTTATCAAGCATAATATTGAGTTTATCTTTCACAGGATTTGGAAAGACTTCAACCATAACATCTGCATCCGGTTCCTTTATATAAGTAAGGTTTCCCAGCACAAAGGAGTAATTAATTGTGCGGCCGAATTCAGAGTTAAAGTTCTTTATCAGGCTGCCCTCCATATCATAGAACCTCAGATATCCTGAGCCCTGCGCAGGGTATGCCCAGTATGAGAGCCCCATATTTTCAATATCCAGAAGCCGCAGAGAGTAACAGCCATTTTCAAAACGAATGGTATCCACATAGATTGAGTCGTTGGCCATCTGGCGGCGGTTATATAGAGTATCACCAAAAATATTGGTCATTACCATGCTGTATCGGTAGGCCTGTTTGTTCATTTTCAGCTTAACAACAAATTGCTGATCAATGATATCAGGCATTGTATATTGAGTCTGAAACATATTGTTCTCCGGATATTCATCGTCAACACCATTGGGCATTGATACTGAAACTTCGAATACATTTGATTCATCGCCAAACCAGAATGAGTCACCCCATACAGGCAATGAAACTTTGGCTTTCTGATGTGGTTCGATTAACCCGTTCCAGTGCCAGGTTTGCATTTCACCACCCTTAACACCATAATGAATCTGCAGGGATGTCAGAGGAACCGAGCCATTGTTCCTGATTACAATCTGCGGGTCGGCGCAGATAGGGTTAAGCCTTGAATAATATCGGTTACTATTGGGTGAGATCACATCAAAAACCTCAGCATCATAATTGCAGACAGTTTCACCATACTGGACGATATGCATACCTACGATATAGTTACCATTTCCCATACCCAGATTATTTTCAGGTACATCGGTAATATCATAATCAATATTTACAGATTGATTGCTAATGTAGGGAGTCAGTTCCCACTCAATATCATCGACCATATCGCCGGGGCACCATCCCTCACGCTCTCCGGGCCATGTGCCGCCCTGTGGATAAACCGGATTTTCAGGGCACTCTGTTGCCTGCCAGATATGCCAGTCGGCGATGGTGTCGCCGTTACTTAATAAGTAGTGTGTATTATCTTTCCACTCACAGCAGTGCGGATACTCACCGGTATTACTATTATGCCCGTGACCGGTAAGTCGTGTTTTAATTTTAGCTTCTTTAGTTTCCGGGAGCATCTCCACATCCACAGCCTGCAGCACATTATTTCCATCAAGGTCTTTATATTTTTTTGACGCATATTGTCCCCACGGTCTGGAGATTGCAAGCACTTCACGGGGAGGAGTACCTTCAATAAAATCAAACCGCAAATCCAGAAGTTCCTGTTGGTTTCCTGCTGAGATATCAACTTCTCCCTTCAGCATATCCACATAATCGGTAACATCATAAACCCATGTAAAACCATTGGGTCCCAGATCGAGATTAATACCATAAGGAGTAATAAAACGGGCAATTTCCCAGGGGTTTATCACTTCAAAAGGTTCACCGTAATAAGGAATATCTTCACGGATATAGTCAAACTCCCGTTCAAAATTCACGGAGTCAAAAACGGATCCGTCAGGGTTATAAATATACTGATATCCAGCTTCATAGAATGTTGTGGTATCAGTGGGGAGTGTCGGGTCTTCCGGTAATTCAAAATGCACAAACTGTGAAGGTGCATTCTCCCGTTCATAAACCACCCACTCTTCGGAGACATCCATGTTTTCGGATTCCAGGCGGTAAAACAACACCTTTGGCTGAAATCCCATATGTAAAAAACCCGTAATTTGTTCGCCACCATACTGTTGATAAACATTAGCCTTTCCGTAAATCCGTCCGTCGGTATTATTTAATGAACGATCCGAAACCACATCATCCTGCTGAGGCGTAAAATCATAATACAAAACCAATCCCTCTTCGGCGGAAGGATCCTGAATTTCAGTATGCATATGCTGTTTAATAACCTCCTGATCCAGGGAGACGTTGTAAAACCGCAGTTCATCCAGTTGCATATCAGCATAGGTATCGGAGCTCCAGTTACTTCTTCCCAGGTAGTTTATTTTTCTCATATCCTCACCGGGCACCTGAAGAGGTCCGTACTGCACCAGTTCACCGTTAAAATACACCCATCCTATTCGGTTGTTGGTAAGTCTGACAGCAACATGAACCCATTCATTCAGCGGCAATGGTGTTTGAATTTCGAATGACTCATTATGCCCGTCATTGTATATTGCAATGGTCTGTTTACCACTTGTCCCTGTGGTCAGCGACATCAGGATATTATTTTTATTCGGACCGTTGCCAAAATCAAATACACGGCTCCAGTTATTATTGTTCCGTTTATTTACCCAATACTCTATGGTGAAATTCTGATAAATAAAAGTAGAAGAATCAACGGATACAAAATCACTGGTGCCGTCAAAATCAATTACATAGTTAGGTTTATCAGTTATGATTGTGTGATAGATGTCATCAAAATGACCGGCAATTGAAAATCCCTGGTTAGGCACCTGGTTTTCAAAAGCAATATCAAAGATTATCCCTGATTCTCCATCCCAGAAGAGTGGCGCGGAGAAAGGAATATCCATCCAACCATAAGAGATATCTGCAATTTCATTGAAAAAGAGCGTATCATTTACATGGGTGAGATTATCAACTGATAGTGTTTCCAGATCAGTGAGTGTGGCTCTGACAAGGAGGTTGTTAATATCTCCCTGTCCGTCAGCAACAAGGAATTTCATACCATTAAGGTTTCCTTCAGAAAGCCCCATAGCCTGCAATTGCTGCGCAGTAAAGAGGATTTGCCGGCGTCCGTTTTCCATTGATGTTTCAAGGATTCGACGTGTAGTATCGATTGTTTCACCATTTCCCCATTGCTCAAAAGAAACAGTATCCGGAAATGCTGTAATAAGATGTTGCTTTCTGAATCCCACACTTGTTGGCTGGCCGGTAAGCGCCAATGAATCAATATTATATCCATTAATTCTTTGAATATTGGGATGATGGTATAGCGTTGAATCATACGTTCCGGTATGCTCATAAACTTTGGTATAAGTCAGATAGTCCCACTCACCGCAATTGTATTGATCGTGTGTTGTTGCCGGATCGCATTTCAGGGTGTAATACATCAATATTTTACGGTAAGTATTTTCATTATCAGGAAACTGATAAACTCCTCTTCGTGTGGTTATGGAGTCGAAAGTAAACGTCTGAACACGGATGGTATCCTGAGCTACAAGCGAAACACCGACAAACATAATCATTACAAGCAATAGAATGGAATATCTTCTCATATGGGATAAATAATTTTTATGTATTCAATTTTAAAGATGGTTAAGATACGAAAAGGGTTTCAAAAAAAACGGGAACTCTGAAAAGAATTCCCGTTTTTCAAAAGGCGAATAGGATCACTAATAAGGTTTCACTCCCATATTATCAAAAATGAAAGCATATTCATCAGTAATCTCTTCGATAATTTTTTCTGTCGGTTTTCCTGCACCGTGACCAGCTTTTGTTTCGATGCGGATCATCACCGGGTTTGCGCCCTGATAAGTATCCTGCAAAGTAGCAATATACTTAAACGAGTGCGCCGGTACCACACGATCATCATGATCGGCAGTAGTAACGAGTACAGCAGGGTATTCCACGTCAGGCTTAATAGTGTGGAGCGGGCTGTATCCGATGAGATATTCAAACATAGCTTCACTGTCTTCCGAGGTACCATAGTCTGTAGCCCAGTAACGGCCGATAGTAAACAAATGGTATCGCAGCATGTCCATAACACCAACAGCCGGCAGCGCAACAGCGAAGAGCTCGGGGCGCTGGTTTGTAACAGCACCTACCAAAAGACCGCCATTGGAGCCACCTTTTATTGCCAGGCGTTTTGGGGAAGTATATTTATTATCAATCAGGTATTCAGCAGCAGCGATAAAGTCGTCGAAGACATTTTGCTTTTGCATCAGCGTACCTGCCTTATGCCACTCTTCACCATATTCACCGCCACCGCGGAGGTTTGCAACGGCAAAAACACCATCATTCTCCAGCAATGGAATAATTGAAATACGGAATGCCGGAGTCTGGCTGATGTTAAACCCACCATAACCATAAAGGATGGTTGGATTCTTACCATTCATATTCAGGCCTTTTTTGTGAGTGATAAACATCGGCACTTTGGTACCATCGGCGCTGGTATAGAAAACCTGAGTTGTTTCGTAAGCATCAGAATCAAATTTAATGGCACTACGGTCAAACTCTTCAGATTCATTTTTCTCCACATCATATTTGTAGATGATAGAGGGAGTAGTGTAAGAAGTGAAGCTGTAGAAAGTGATATTATCATCTTTCTTTCCGCTGAAGCCACCGATGCTACCTATTCCGGCATCCACATCATAAAGATACTCACCATTATATTCGTAAACTTCAATTTTACTGTGTGCATCCTTCATGTATGAAGCGAACATTTTTCCTCCTGTTAGCTGAACACCGCGAAGCACCACATCTTTTTCAGGAATAACGTCAGTCCAGTTTTCTTCCTGCGGAGCATTCGGGTCAATAGCTATCAGCCTGTAATTCGGAGCATTATGATTAGTCAGTGTATAAAATTTTCCATCAATAATATCCAGCACACTAAAATCATCATCAAAAGATTCCACAATAGGAGTAAATACACCTTTAGGTTCATCAACTTTACGGAATGCCAGTGCATTTCCGGAAGTAGACTCCGTGGTATAGAGCAGCATATATTCGCGGTCTTCAGTAAGTCCTACGCCAAATCCCCATAACGGGTGCATCGGGTCTTTATACACGAGAATATCCTTTTCCTGTGGTGTACCAATGATATGATAATAAACCATACTGTTCTCATTGACACCTTTCAGGGCATCACCCTCTTTAGGTTCGGGATAGCGGCTATAATAGAAGCCATCTTTAAACCACTGAATACCTGAAAACTTAACCCATTCGATATGATCCCCGAGCATTTCACGTGAATCAATTTCCATCACAAAGATTTCATTCCAGTCGGATCCACCGCGGGAGATGCTGTAAGCCAAATATTTACCATCATCGGAAACTCTGAGCCCGGCGAGCGCAACAGTACCATCTTCAGAAAGGTTATTCGGATCAAGAAGTACTTCTCCTTCACGATCATTATAATCTTCGAGCAGATAAAGTACATACTGGTTCTGTAGTCCGGAATTTTTCATCAGGAACCATCTGCCGCCTGATTTCCATGGAGAGCCAACTTTAGGATAATCCCAGATTTCAGTTAACCGATCCTTGATAGCATCTCTTCCTTCAATAGAGTGCAGGTATCCGAAGGTAACATCATTCTGGGCTTTGACCCACTCTGCAGTTTCGTCAGACATATCGTCCTCGAGCCAGCGATAAGGGTCAGCAACTTCATTTCCGAAGTATTCGTCAACAACATCGCCCTTCCTTGTTTCAGGATAATCGGGACGTTGTTTTTGTGGTGCACACGAGATCATCATCATAATTGAAAACAACATGATCCCAAAAGTAATTTTTTTCATGATATTTCAGGTTTTGTGTATTAATCTAAATTTCCTGTAAATTTACACATTAAATAAGAACGTAAACACCCAAACATTGTTACAAATATAAATGAGTGCTATGAAAACAAATATTTACCGCCGGAATATTGCTGATGAAGAGTTTATGCTGGAAAAAAACACGGATAAATTTCTACGTGAAACTACCGAATTTGACGACAATGGCAATGAAATCCTGCGTATTGAATATAACCCTGACGGATCAATAGAACAAAAGACCTCCCGGGAGTTCGACGAACAGAACCGCATCATCAGTGAGAAGGTTTTTTCAGAAGGTGAAATTGTGGAAAATAAATTCTGGGAATATGACAGTAATGGTCGGGCAGTAAAAGAGATTCAGAAGTATATTGATGGTTCCTATGATACCACAACCATCATCTATAATGAAGATGGAGAAGTTACAGAGCGGAGAACAACCGATGACGAGGGAGAAGAGGCAGGAAAAGAGATTATGGTCCGGGAAAACGGGCTGCTGAAACAACATACGATGTATGATGATTTTGGAGAAGTGGAAGCCGACGAAGAAAATTTCTATGATGAAGAAAACAGGCTTATAAAAAAGATTTCCCTGAACCTTGAAGGCGAAAAAGAGACAATTGAGATAACCTACAACGAACACGGACAGATATACCGTGAAATCCTCTTAAATGAGGATGGTAAAATCATGGAAAGAAACACCTATACGTATGGTGAGAACGGTCTTCCGAGTGAAATCCATGAAGAGACTACTGCGAAAAACAACACTGCCCGGATAATGTACAATGATAACAAGCAGGTAACACTTCACGAGGTTTATGATGTGGCAGAGAACCTTGTAAACAGGGTGGAACGCAAATACGATGATCAGAACCGGGTCGTTTCTGCCGAAGTGCTCATAAGTATGCCTGAGCGGGCTGTCCGGCATCATTATATGTTAACATACGAATATCAGGAATAGCACATATGATTAAACTGCCGCAACGGAAATTTTCACTTCTGCGCACCCTGCTTTTTATTTCCGGGGCAGTGTTCATTATATTTATTTTTCCCTTTGCAGGGATGGCACAAAAGGCGAATATCTGGTACTTTGGAGGAAATTCAGGGCTGGATTTCAACAGTACTCCTACCACAGCTATTACAGATGAAAATCAGATGATTAGTGAAAATGGCAGTGCAGTACTTTGCGATTCCAATGGCGATCTTGTAATGTACACCAATGGCGAGGTACTCTGGGATGCTGACCACAATGTGATACCCAACGGGGAGAACCTTGCAGGAAGCAATGAATCGACCCAAAACGCACTATTTCTTGCTGCGCCCGATACCCCCGGACTATTTTATCTTTTTACCACAGATCAGAATCCTCCCATTGGTCCCATAGGCTTATGCTATACTACCATTTCTGTTTTTCAGAATAATTATGAAATCCTGGAAAAAAATATCCCGGTATTAAGTATCAGCACTGAAAAGCTCACGGCAGTGCGCCACAGCAATGAGAAAGATTTTTGGGTGATCACCCGTGAGTTCAACACAGACCGCTGGCATGCATATTTGCTGACCTCTGAAGGGCTGAATATGAATCCGGTAATCAGTGCCACAGGAGTAATCCAGACTCAAAGCGGGATGGTGGATCTTCCTGTCGGAGCAGTTAAGGCAAGTCCTGACGGATCACTTTTAGCGACGGCATACTACGACAAGGAGGTTTTTGAGCTCTATGACTTTGATGCTGCGACAGGCATTATCAGCAATCCCCGGGCGTCACGACAATTATATAAAGGTGCGTACAGTGTGGAATTTTCCCCTGACGGCACAAAACTTTTTGCCAGCACATACTATCTTACCGGAGGAGGCAACGGATCCTATCTGTTTCAGTTTAACCTTCTCAGTGGCATTGATCTTCGTGTTGTTGCGCCGGTTGCTTCGTCATCCGACTATCCCTACCGTGCCACTGCACTGCAGCTTGCACCCGACGGGCTTATTTATGTTGCCAGAAGTGACGGCGATTCCATAGGTGTAATCCAGTCGCCGGATCGTGTTGGTCTGGAGTGCAATTTCGAGGAAAATTTTCTCTCACTTAAAGGACGAAAATGCGGCGCCGGACTTCCAAATGTACTTGCAGAATATGTGCGTACACCGATACTTACGTATACTGAAAGTTGTCAGGGTGATACTACTTTTTTTGCACTTACCAACAGAGCATTTATTGATTCCTTAAGATGGGATTTTACAGATTATGGTATTCCCGGGAGGTTTTCAGGTGAGTTGGCGCCCTATCATATTTTCGATACCTCCGGGATCTTTAACATCAACGTGGCGATATATTATAACGGAATACAGCATAAAGTTTCAGAGACTATCGTGATACATCCGCTGCCACAACCTGACCTTGGTGAAGATTTTAAACTTCTGGCAGGAACAGAAACGGAGCTGACACCGGGATCCTCTTTTACCTCATATTTGTGGAACAATGATGCACAAACCGACTATATAGCCATTTCAGACAGCGGTATGTACGCAGTCACCGTGACCAATGAATTCGGATGTATCAACAGTGACACAATAAAAGTTTCACTTGCTGACATACGCTGTCCTGGTGCATTTTCCCCAAACGGAGACGGGCTGAATGATGTTTTTCTGCCATGGTTTCCCGACAAAGGATTTGAGAAGTATCGATTGCTGATATATTCAAGAAACGGTCAACAGATTTTTGAAAGTAATGACCCCGACATTGGCTGGGATGGGACTTGTGACGGGGAGAAATGTCCGGAAGGAGTATATATTTACCGCATTCTTATTTCATGCAGAAACTGCGATACAAAAAGCATGTACGACATGTTTTCGGGATCTGTGGTTTTGATTAATCCTTAGATGTTCCGAAATGAACACCAAAACGCAGATGCAGATTAAACACCAAATGTCTGATTCCGTCTTCTCCTACCCTCTCTTTAATATCATCCAGGTAGCACCTGAATCCTACACCACCTCCAAGTTCCACAACAACTTTTTCCTGAAAAACACGGCGGAATCCCCAGGTAGGAATAAAACTTAAATCAGGGACACCATAAACACCGGGAGT
>PKSY01000041.1 GCA_002869405.1 Marinilabiliales bacterium | reverse complement strand
CAATCACAATCGATTGTCCGTCCGCAAAAGTAGTAAGAAATTGGAAATGATTACGCCTCTACATCTGAAGTATCCAGGCGTCTTTGTTCAGCTGTTTCTTGATGGTTTGAAGTTGGATTTTTGCCTTGTCGAAGCCGAAGTATGATACGGCACTTACGCGATATGTGCCTATTTTGCTCATACTCACCACAAAAGAGTCCTCATAGTATCCGGTGCGGAGTTCTTCCACTTTTCTTTCTGCTGCTTCCAGCGTATTAAAAGATCCTATGATAATGTAGTGTCTGCTTTCCGGTGTATCGGGTGCTTTAAACCTGGAATGGAACCTGCGCGAAGGATCGTCGAAGCTCTTCTCCGGAGGCTGATTTGTTGGTGGCGGGGGAGGTGGTACTTCCTTAGTCTCCACATATACTGATGTATCCGGCGGAGTTTCGGGGAGTGAAGCATCTGAGTCAGTAACTACTGCAAGCGCTTCAGATGGCTTTTCTGCTGCTTTGTCTGCCGTAGTTGCACGATTGCACGACACCAGAATTCCGCTGTAGCTGATCTTGTCGTCGAGACCTTTATCAGTGTTGAGCAGACTTACCAGCACTGCCCCGGTGATAATAGCTGCCGGCAGGAAGATAGCTGCCACACGACGCAATTGCCTGAAAGTGGAGCGTTGTTTAGTTGTCACGGGAACCACAGGAACGGGCGTATTTTTCTCTTCTGCTACTCTGGTTCTGAGAATTGCGGGTGATGAGAAAGAGCCAAGGCCGAATGATCCGCCATAGTAGTTCACGGTTTCGTCGGGGATAAACTGCAGGTTCTCTTCTGCGTCAAGCATAAATGTTCCGGCATCTTCAATCACAAAAGATTCTCCTTTTTCCAGTTTCCCGCGCACTTTTCTTACCCATTCATTGATGGCTGAGAGCGCTTCGTCGTAAGTGATTTTATACTTCCTTGCCAGATGGTTGGCCAGCAGCCCGTCGTTCACCAGCAGGTTTTTGTTAAACGCCAGTGTTTTCGATGGGGGAGCAAAAGTGTGTGTTACAGGGTGTATGGTTGCCGACTGGTAATTGAGCAAAAATCCCCCGAAATTGGTGATAATCACACAATCGTGGATGTAAAGAAGATCTTTTATACCGGATGCTATATTCATATTCTTAATCACTTTTTTCGGCACCAAACAACAAATATACAATTCCTTAATTGATTCATCAACCGATGTTTATAAGTTTTGATAAATCCTCAGGCGTATCAATGCCTTTGGATTCAAAAGCAGTCTCAGCAGTATGGATGGTAAATCCGTTGTAGAGCCATCGCAGCTGTTCGAGCTTTTCCGTGATCTCGGGTGGCGCCGGCGGCAGTGCTGCAATCTGTCGCAGTACTTCGCTTTTATAACCGTAAATCCCTACATGGGTAAAACCTGAAGGACTCATCTTCTCGTCCCGGTGCCATGGAATAGGAGCACGGCTGAAATAAAGCGCACGACCTGAGATATCGGTAACGGCTTTTACGGTGTTGGGATCGGAAAGTTCCTCTTTTTCGGATGTTTTTTTTACGAGGGTAGCAATCTGCACATCATCAGATTGTTGTAGAATCTGTGCTACTTGTGCAATCTGCTCCGGATCGATAAATGGCTCATCGCCCTGTATATTTATGACGGCATCGTAATGCTGCTCATGCTGCATGATTTCCAGTGCTTCAAGACATCTGTCGGTGCCGCTGTTATGGTGTTCTCCGGTCATTACCACAGCACCGCCATTGGCTTCAACATGAGCGAAAATGCGCTTATCATCGGTGGCAACCACTACTTTTGCAAGTTCACTGCATTGTGAAGCCTGGTCATAAACACGCATTACCATGCTTCTCCCGCGTATATCAACGAGTGGTTTTCCCGGAAAACGGGACGACGCATAGCGTGCCGGTATGATGCCAAGGATTTTCATTACCAAGGATTAAAAAAGTCCGTGCAATTCTGCGTTGATCTTGTCGATTACTGCTCCCAGGTCTTCAGCGTTGTTGGCGAAATCAATGTTATCAACATCGATAATCAGCAGTTTTCCCTGCGTATAGCTGGAAATCCAGTCTTCATAACGCCCGTTAAGACTCTTAAGGTAGTCAATACGAATCGACTCTTCATATTCACGACCCCGCAGCTGGATTTGTTTAACCAGAGTAGGCACTGTGGCTCTGAGATAAATCAGCAGATCAGGAGGCTGGATAAAGCTGCTCATAAGCTCAAACAGCGATTTGTAATTGTCGAAGTCCCTGCTTGTCATCAGGTTCATGGAGTGCAGGTTGGGAGCAAAAATATGTGCATCCTCGTATATGGTACGATCCTGAATCACAGACTTCCCGCTTTCGCGGATGTTGATAATCTGGCGGAAACGACTATTGAGAAAATAGACCTGCAGGTTAAATGACCATCGTTGCATGTCTTCGTAAAAACTCTCCAGGTATGGATTGGTATCTACATCTTCAAAATGTGCTTCCCAGCCAAAGTGCTTGGAGAGAAGTGTGGTCAGGGTAGTCTTTCCGGAACCAATATTTCCGGCAACAGCAATATGCATAATTTTATTTTTGTGTCTAAATTAGAAAAAATGGTTTAACTAATAACCGGTGAGCCCGAATTATTGATGTAATAATTCGAGGATTTCCCCGATAATCTCCCTGTTATTACTCAGCCGGGGAACTTTATTTTGCCCGCCAAGTTTTTTTCTGTTTTTCAGCCATTGATAAAATGTGCCCTCGGGAGCAGCGTGCACTTTAGGTGGCCTCAGAATCATATTGTGGTAGCGCTTGGCCTCATAATCAGAATTCACCGCTTTCAGGGCGTTATCCATAATTTCAGTAAAATACTCCAGATTTTCAGGTGCTTTGGAGAATTCGATAATCCATTCATGTCCGCCGTTTTCTTCATTACTGAAATAGATTGGAGCAGCAGTGTATTCTGAAACTATGGCACCGGTTTTATTACACGCCTGTAAGATTGCCTCATCAGAATTCTCTACCATCAGCTCTTCACCCACAGAGTTAATAAAGTTTTTCGTTCTTCCGGAAATTCTGATTCTGTATGGCGACAAACAGGTAAACTTGATGGTGTCGCCAATAAGATAACGCCACAGTCCGGCATTTGTAGTGATAACCATTGCATAATTCACCTCTTTCTCCACTTCCCATAAAGGAATAGCCTTTGGATTCTCCTTTTCCATCTCATCCATAGGGATAAACTCATAGAAGATACCGTAGTCGAGCATCAGTAGCAGATCTTTACTCTCCTTTTGATCCTGAATGCCGAAAAATCCTTCACTGGCGTTGTAGGTTTCGATATAGATCATGTCGCCGGGAATAATGGCTTTGTACTGCTGTTCGTAAGGTGCAAAGTTCACACCTCCATGAAAAAACACACTCAGCTCGGGCCATACTTCCTTAATGTTCGATTTTCCGGTGATTTCAAGAATGCGGTTGAGCAGCAGCAGCATCCACGAGGGTACTCCGGAGATACTTACCACATTATGGTCTTTGGTGGTCTGCGCCATCTTCTCGATTTTTGCCTCCCACTCGTCCATCAGTGCGATATCCTGCCCCGGAACACGCAGCAGCTCTGCCCATGCCGGAAGATGATTGATAAGAATGGCAGAGACATCACCAACCAGAATCGTCTCATTGTTAATCTCCGAAATCTGATGACTGCCGCCCATGGCAAGTTGCCGCCCGGAAAAAATATTGGTGTCGGGGTATAGCTGCAGGAAAATGGAGAGCATATCTTTGCCGCCGTTATAATGGCACTCCTCAAGTGCTTCCTGGCTCACAGGAATAATCTTGCTTTTGCTGGATGTGGTTCCCGAGGATTTAGAGAACCACTTTATCTGTGTGGGCCACAAAATATTCTGCTCGCCGGTAAGCATCCTGTCGATGTAGGGCTTCAGATCTTCATAGCGGTTCAGCGGGATACGCTCCCTGAAAATCTCATAATTCTCGATGGAACGATAATCATATTTTTCGCCCCATTCAGTGTCTCTTGCTTTGGTAATTAATGCGTTAAACCACTCCTGCTGCACGTCGGCAGGATATTTTAAAAAAAGCTCTATCTGGTGCAGCCTTTTAAGCATAAACCAGGAGACCAGTGAATTCACAAATGCCATATTTCGTGTTTGAACTTCAAAGGTAGGGCTTATTTATTACATTATTCTTACTTTTACTACCGTAATTTAGCTGATAAAGATGATCGTTTTCCCTAATGCCAAGATAAATACAGGATTAAAGATCCGCAGTCGCCGTGAGGATGGTTTTCACAATATTGAAACCGTTTTTCTGCCTGTCCCTTTGCGGGATATTCTGGAGGTTGTGCCTTCCAAATCAAGAGATATATCTCTGATGACTACAGGATTAAGTGTAGACTCTCCTTCTGAAAAAAACCTGGTGTTCAGGGCTGCAAAACTGATGCAGGAAAATTATGATACCCCGGGAGTGAATATTCATCTTCATAAGCTGATTCCCATGGGTGCCGGACTGGGTGGCGGCTCTGCTGATGCTTCCTTTACCATTAGTGTGATGAACAGAATTTTTGAGCTCGGGCTGGATAAGGAGACCATGAAAAAGCATGCAGAACTGCTGGGTAGCGACTGTCCGTTTTTTATCGATAACAAACCCTCGCTGGGAACGCAGAAAGGGGAGGTGCTAAAACCAATAAAAATCCCTGCTTTACAGGTATATAATGTACTGATCGTAAAACCCGATATCCATATCAGCACGGCAGAAGCGTATGCCGGAGTTACTCCCGATCCCGATGCTCCGGAAATAGAGCAGCACCTGAAGCTTCCGCTTTCCCAATGGAAGGATTTTCTGGTGAATGATTTTGAAAAGAGCCTTTTCCCGAAATATCCGCAGCTCAAGGCGATTAAGAGCCGATTGTATGAGTTGGGTGCTGAATATGCATCCATGTCAGGAAGCGGTGCTGCCTTGTATGGTTTCTTTAAAGATATCCCGGAAACGGTGAAAGAGGAATTTCCCGATTGCTTTGTGTGGAGCGAGTGTGATGTTACTTAGGAGCCTTGTAGAGTAAATAGGCTGCAATAAAAGAGTAGATAATATTGGGAAGCCATGCCGCCAGGAGCGGGGAGAGGCTGCCATTTGTGGCAAAAACGGTACTTACCTGCATAAAGAGTATAAACAGAAACGTCAGTCCGATTCCGATACCAAGATGCATTCCCATGCCACCGCGCACCTTACGGCTGGAAAGTGATACGCCAAGCAAGGTCAGAATCACCGTTGCAAAAGGAAATGCCATGCGTTTGTGCTGCTCCACTTCAAACTTCTTCATATTCCTGACGCCTTTTTCCTTCTCCACCTCAATAAACTCTTTCAGCTCCATGTAATTCATCACCTTCATATCTTCAATCACAACAGTAAAGTCTGAAGGCGTGAGTTTAAGGGTGGTGTCAAGGGTCATTCCGCGGGTGATATACTCTCCGAATTTATGTATCCTGCGGATTTTGTAATCAGAAAGTGTCCAGATCTCTGTTTCCGGATTGTAGGCTATCTTTTCTGCATTGAGTCTGTAAAACATTCCCCGGTCGGGATTCGCCTTTTCAAAGGTGAAATCCTTGCCCTCGTTGGTTTTTGCATTGAAGCTTTTGATATAATAGTATGAAACACTATCCGCCTGCATATGGATGTTGTTTGCACGGTCTTTTCGCGGAGTATGCAGGTAGTTCTTCTCAAAATCCACCAGCCGCTCATTGGTGCGGGGAATTACAAAGTTTGACAGCGCCAGCGACATCACTGTAAGGAATAATGCAGACAGAATATAGGGCCTCAACATTCTCTTAAAACTTACTCCGCTGCTAAGAATGGCTATGATTTCCGTGTTGGAGGCCATTCGCGATGTAAAGAATATCACCGAAATAAAGGTGAACAGATAGAGGAAGAGGTTTACAAAGTATGGGATGAAGTTAAAGTAGTAATCAAAAACAATCGCTCTGAAGGGTGCATTTCTGTCGAGAAAATCATCAACTTTTTCTGACACATCAAAAATTATTACCACAATGATTAGCAGTGAGATCGCGTAAAAGAACGTTCCCAGGAATTTTTTGATGATATAGAGATCGATTTTCTTCATATATGGACTACGGATCAGAGTCGGTTCGATAATTTGGGAACCATCATATTTTTCCATTCGGTAAAGTCACCATCAATGATATGTGCTCTTGCCTGTGTGACCAGTTCCAGATAGAAGGCCAGATTATGGAGGCTGGCAATCATGGGACCTAATCTTTCGCCTGCGACAAACAAGTGGCGAAGATAGGCTTTGGAATACTGCGAGTCAACAAAGCTGGTGCCCTGAGGATCCACCGGGGAGAAATCATCTTCCCATTTTTTGTTTTTGATGTTGATGATGCCTTCGGAAGTAAAGAGCATGCCGTTTCTGCCGTTTCGCGTGGGCATCACACAGTCGAACATATCCACACCCAAAGCAATGCTTTCGAGGATGTTAACAGGAGTTCCCACGCCCATCAGATAGCGGGGCTTTTCCTGAGGCAGGATTCCGTTAACCAGGTCAATCATTTCATACATCATCTCTGCAGGCTCTCCTACGGCTAAACCACCAATGGCATTCCCGTCAGCGCCCTGCGATGCGATAAACTCTGCCGACTGAGCCCTAAGGTCGCGGTAGGTGCTGCCCTGAACGATAGGGAACAATGACTGTGTGTGTCCGTAAACCGGCTCCGTGCTGTTAAGATGTGAAACGCAGCGCTCAAGCCACCGGTGTGTAAGTCCCATGGATTTTTTCGCGTATTCGTAATCACAGGGATATGGTGTGCATTCATCAAAAGCCATGATAATATCCGCACCGATAACACGCTGAATATCCATCACCCGCTCCGGTGTGAAAATGTGATAACTGCCGTCGATATGCGACTGAAATTTTACGCCCTCCTCGGTGAGTTTCCGCATCCCCGAAAGGGAATATACCTGAAACCCGCCACTGTCGGTAAGTATTGGCTTGTGCCAGCCGTTGAACTTATGGAGCCCGCCGGCTTTTTGCAGTATGTCAAGACCGGGACGCAGGTAAAGGTGATAGGTGTTTCCCAGAATAATCTGCGCTTTTACATCATCATAAATATCGCGCTGATGTATTGCTTTTACCGTTGCTGCAGTGCCTACCGGCATAAAGATCGGAGTCTCTATTTTTCCGTGATCTGTCTCTATTGTTCCTGCCCGTGCCTTGCCCTTTGGATCCGTCGCCTGTAAGCTATACTTCATGCTTTTTCGCTTTCTCGATGATCAATAATATTTACTAACGTTAATTTTGTTTAAAAAAGTTTTCAAAGATAATCTTTATTATCCTAAGAATAGATATTTTTGCCTCAAGTGGTTTATTCATGATAACAGAACTCTTTCTTCATGACCCCGTTTTATTCAGTCTGATGGCGCTGTTTGCTCTGACTGTGCTGGTGCAGCTAATTTATTACTGGGTCTTTTACTCTGCAGTTGCTTTTTCGGGGCAGTCGAGGGTGCATGAGAATGCCGAAGGCGTCAGCGTGGTGATTTGTGCCAAAGATGAATACCACAACCTGCAACGTAACCTGCCGCATATACTGGAACAGCAATACCCCAATTTTGAGGTTGTGGTGGTAAACGATAAATCCAATGATGAGAGTGAGCTGCTCCTGGAGTCTCTTGCCAGGCAATATGATCATTTGCAGATAGTTCATGTGAACAGTAACCTGAATTTCTTTAAAGGAAAGAAATTTCCGCAGTCTGTGGGTATTCGCTCGGCACGGTATGAGAATATCCTCTTTACCGATGCCAATTGCCGTCCTGCCTCGGCATACTGGATCCGCCGCATGATGTCGGTTTTCACCAAAGAGACAAACGTGGTATTAGGGTATCACGCGCTGGAAAAGGGACAGGGACTGCTGAATACGCTGATTCGGTACGACCACCTTACAAATGCTGTTCGCTATCTCTCTTTTGCCGGAAGAGGAATCCCGTTTAACGGAAGTATAAAAAATATCCTCTTCCGTAAAGAGCTGTTCTACAAACAAAATAGTTTTATCGGTTTGTATAATATGCGCGCCGGTGATGATGAAAAGTTCATTAATAAGGCTGTTGGCCGAAAAGGAACCAAAGTGCAGTTGCACCCTGAAAGTCATATCATTACTTTCCCTAAACAGCGCTATCGTACATGGGTGAATATCAAAAAGCGCCAGAAGGCCGGAACACATTTTTTCCGTTTTCCGCATAAACTGCTGCTGGGATTGTTTGTCGGCTCGCAGTATCTTTTTTTCGGACTTTTTGCTGCGCTTATGATTACCCAATACATGGTGCTGATTGCCGGAGGGCTGTTTTTATTGCGTGAAATATCCCATTTGATAGTCTTTAAAAACAGCATGAAAAGACTTAAAGAACAGAAATTATTACTATTTTCGCTCATCGGAGAGATTTATATACTCCTTATCAGCCCATATTTGTGGTTAGGTGGAAGGACAACCAAGACAGGGAAATGGCGGTAAATGATAAACTAACCAGTAAGGCACAACGGGATTTCACCCTTGTTCAGGCTGCAATCGCAGGCGACCAGAAGGCTTATGCCTCACTGATGAACTACTATCATGATACGTTATATTTTATGATGCTGAAGATGACCAACAGTACCCTTGAGGCTGAAGACCTTACAGTGGAGGCTTTTGGCAAGGCATTTAAAAAAATTGATCAATACTCTCCGGATTACGCTTTCTCCACCTGGCTATTCAAAATCGCTTCCAATAATTGTATTGATTTTATACGAAAAAAACGTGCAAATACAGTTTCTTTGAATGAGATGCATGGTGAAGATGGTTCTCTGGAACCGGTGAATGAAGTAAAGGCCGATGTGCTTGATCCGGAGGAGGAGATTATCCGAAATCAGAAAATAGAAATACTCCGCGATTTTGTGCAGAAGCTTAAACCCCATTACCGCGTGCTGGTGGAGATGCGCTATTTTGATGAACTCTCTTATGATGAAATTGCCGAGGAGTCAGGGTTGCCACTGGGAACGGTGAAAGCAAAACTGTTCCGTGCCCGCGACCTGCTGTATAATATGGCCAAAGATTCCCGCGAGAAGTTTTAATAAACCAACAGTTTGCCGATAATCTGATCTTTTCCGCTTTCCAGATAAATAAGGTACATGCCACTTAAAATACAATTCTCCTTTAAGTGAAGAAAAGTTTCCGTCCCCAACTCTTCCCGTTGAAAAATTATCTTTCCCGACATGTCCATGACTTTTATTCTGTCTATGGGTTGTGTGTTTCGAATCCTGACATAGTCTTTTGCAGGATTTGGAGTGATAAGGAGATTGTGGCCCGGAAATTCTGATATGTCAGTGCAGATGTCAAACCAGATTTTTTTGCTTGCAAAAGTGCTGCAACCGTTGATATCAGTTACTGATACTGTGAATGTGTGCTGCCCGCTGCCCAACCCGGTAGTGTCAAATGTTATTTCCGGTGTGTTCCCGCCCGTAGGATTCCACTCCCAGCTGATGGCCTCAACCATAGAGTTGACCGATAACGTTATGGATTGATCACAGCAAACTGTGTCATCAGGAAATGCCTCAACGAAGAGCTGGTTTTCAGTGAATAGCGTAAGGTCGAAAAATCCTGAGGCACTGTTCCAGCCATCATCCACATCAACCCACAGGCGAACTGGTTCTTCAGCCGTAATCTGTGGGTTCTCCTCAGTGCTGAAAAAACCGGGAGGCTCAGAATACCAGCTGTAAGAGTATTCCGGTGCTCCACCCTCTGCATTGGCCGACAATTGTACCGTTTCACCATTACAAACCGGATTCGGACTACCGGAAGGCGCAACTTCCAAAGCGCCTGAAAGAAGATTAATCGTGGTCTGATCTATATCAATGCATCCGGTCTCATTATCTGTTACAGTAAGTTCAAAGCTCACAGGCTGATACAGTTGCGTGGTTTGGCTGTTTTGCTGATTGGGGTTGATGACTTTTGCTGCGGGAACCCAATTCCAGGAGTACATTCCACTGCCTCCGGAGGCACTGCCTTCAAGCAGTGTCGAAGTTCCGTTATAAATATCCTGATCATCTCCTGCATTGGCAGCAGGAGGCTCAAAAACAGTCACAGTTACATTTCCCCCGGCAGTATTGAACCCGTCATACACCTCTACAATGTATGTAGTGGTGATTTCAGGGTTTACAACCGGATCGGCAGTAGTGGCTGAAAAGCCCGCTGGATCTGAAGACCATGAAAAAGTATAGTCTCCTGCTCCTCCGGAAGGAACAGCAAGCAGATTTACATCCTCTCCGGGACAAACTTCTTCAGGTGTGGCAGTAGCAACTACACTCAGCGCCCCGCCACTGACAAATACCGTCATGTTATCCTCACTGCTGCACCCTGAAATATTATCAGTTGATGACAACGTGAAGAGTACTGAGTTTTCAAGGTTTACGGTAACAGGATCGAGAATACCCTGTCCCACGAGCTTATCCTGAGGTTCCCACTGATGTGTATAGTCTCCGCTGCCTCCCGAGACTTCACCCTGAAGTTGAGTAAAGGTGCCAAACGGGATTACCTGATCCTGGCCGGCGTACACAGAGGGAAGTGCATAAAAGGTTAGTGTCATTGCATCACTTTGAGCATCACAGGCGCTGTTGGCTTCCGCGGTAAGCGTAAGTATGACCTCCCCGGAATTATAGTCATCTCCCGAGGGTGTGTATGTTGTTGATGGCTGAGAAGGGTCGGCAAAATATCCACTTCCGGAGGTTGACCAGTAGGAGTCTGTTGTATTTGATACAGATCCAAGGGTGGTAAAGGTCTCTCCTGTGCATATAGCATTGTCATCTCCGGCATTTGCCTCAGGGGGATCGATAAAAGTTACGGATAAATCATCGGAGGTATTTCCTGCGCATGGAGCTGTGCCTTCTCCCTGAAGTGTCAGCAATACTGAACCATTGCTGAGGTCCTGACTACCGGGGTAATAGGTTGTTGCGGGGAGTGCTGCATTTTCAAAAGTGCCGTCCCCGGAGCTGGTCCATAGCGTGGATGATGTATTCTCTGCAATGCCATTAAGTGATAAGTTATCGAGGCTGCAGTTTACCTGATTATAGCCGGCAAAGACTTCCGGTAGCGGTTGGAATGAAAGCAGCATGCTGTCAGCGGTTTCGCCGGTGCAGGGTGCAGAAGATGTTGCTGTGAGTGTCAGATATACAGAGCCATTTGACAGATCCTGCTGACCGGGAGTGTATTCCGGTGATAAAATGTTGTTGTCGGAGAAAGTACCGTCGCCGGCAGTACTCCAGAAAATGTTGTTATAAAAAACTGCCGTTCCGCTGAGGCTGGCAATAGCATCCTCACAAATGGTTTGGTCTGCACCTGCTGAAGCCTCTGCTTTTGGTGATATCGTCAGCTCAAAAGAGTCGTAGGCATTTCCGCAGGGTGCATTGCCATAAGCCTGAAGTGTGATGGTCACAGTTTTTTCTACAGATACAGTTTCGGCAATATATGTTGTATTTAATGCATT
>PKSY01000144.1 GCA_002869405.1 Marinilabiliales bacterium | reverse complement strand
ATATGGTGTTCCTTCAAGGTCTGGTGATGGCTCCAAAGCATTGCGCTCCTTTCGCATGCTTTGCAATTTTTTGGAGTTGATCGAATAGCTCATGCTGAAACGATACGACATGCTGTTTTTACGGAAAAGCTGTTTATTAATCTCATACTGGAATGTATTAATGGTTTTTCCCAGTGAATCGACAGCATATGGATTATAGCTTGCGCTGTAGTTTATATTGATGAGATTAAAGAGCTTCGTTCTTCCGGAAAGTGACAGCGGATTCCAGTTTAGTGAATCTTTTGCCAGATCGTAAGATGTGCTGATGGTTAAATTATCGATGATTTTCACCTTCCTCATTCCGGTGATAGTATCGTTTTTATCCCTGATCTTCACCTCCAGGTTGTTATTAAGGCTAAAGCCCACACGACCTGACTCCCCGCTTGCAACTCCTCCATAAACTGATGAGTATCCTCCGGCCCCAAAGATGGAGTATGAGACAATCTCGTCCTCCTCCGGATCATAATACTCCTTGTAATATCCATATCTTTCATTTCCGAAATCGGGCCTGTAAGAGAAGTTCACCGATGGCGTAAGCACATGCCTGATGGCTCGTAGCGGACCACGTTTAAAGGCGACCATACCATATAACTTTGTCGACATGCTGGATGAAACACTGTATTCTGCAGCTCGCACAAAACCGGGTATCGTATCAAGGCTTACGTATCCCACTGTAGTATCGTTCCCGCTGATCAGTGTATCATTAATCCAGTTTTGTCTAACACTTTGAAGATACCATTTATCGGTGTATTGCACCGAATTGGTCATATTGATATACTTCAGGATTTTTATGGGGCTCTGGACAGAAACATTGTGTTTCATACCATTGTTAAACTGATCAAACAGGGTGTTATTTTCATACGACTGCATCAGAATCGAATCAATCGTGCTGATTGTATTTTCAGCATTCATGTTATACTGAACTGAGATATCCTCATACCAGCGCTTTTTGCCGGTAGGATTTCTTCTTTTAAAAGGATAAAAACGATTAAACGACAGCGACATGCTTGGCAACTTTATATTCAGTGCCCTTGTGGATGTATTCTGGGTCATCCCTCCGTTCATGGTAAGGTTTGCCCTGTTGCGAAATAGTTTTGCCTGATATGCAATACTGGAGCTATAAGTATTTGACAGATAATCCCGTGTTGAGGATGGGTTATAGGTGTTAAAGTTATTACTTACAATATTCACATTAGCAGAGAAAGTACTGTTTGGTCTGGCCTTTGGATCCTGTTGATGGCTCCACTGAATACGAAAGTCCTTTGACTCTTTATAGGAGGTAGTTTCACGCTGACCTGTTTTATTTATGGCATAGCCAAAAGAGAAGTTCCCGCTATAGGCATAACGTTTTCTATATCTCAGCGATGGTTTTATAGCCCAGGAGCCCCGGGTATAAATATCACCAAGAACCTTCAGGTCGAGGTAATCATTAATATGCCAGTAATAGCCGCCATTTTCGAGGTAGTAACCTCTGTTTTCCTGTTCTCCGTACTGCGGGATAATGATTCCTGATGTAGCACCTTTGGTAATGGGAAATAGCCCGAAGGGTAGTCCAATGGGCAATGGAACATCTTCGATCTCAACCCATGCCAGCCCGGTAACGACCTTGTCATCAGGGATAACTCTGGCGCGGTTGTAGCGAAGTGCGAAGTGCGGATGCTCTGCGTTACAGGTGGTATACCATCCCTGACCCATGTTGGAAGTATTATCTTCCAGCTTTTTAACCACATCGCCGTGCAGAAAACCATCTCCTTCCTGAGTGCCCACATCTTTGATAATTCCCTGTTCAGTTTCATAATTGTACGACATCTCCTTGGCATTGAACTCAGCATCACCTTCTTTAAAAATGGGGGTTCCAACGAGTTTGCCGGTAGAATCGTTACGACCGCGTGCATATGCCAGGCTTTTGGAAAAATCAATCTCCACATAATCAGCCTTCAGGTTAGTGGTTTGATAATCAATCTCAGCCTGCTGATACATATAAACCTTCTGAGTTTCGATATCAAAAATCAGGGAGTCCAGTGAACGGCAATCCACCACATCTTCCAGCCCGAAGTTGTTCTCTTCTCCTACCGGTTTGATGTTCAGTGAATCAGCTTTAATGCGCAATGAGTCGGGAGTAGCAGCACGTGACGAGGTGTCGGGAGCAATTGCTACTGTTGATTGCCCCTGAACCTGTATACCGGCAGTTATGATGACTAAAATCATCACAAGAATTACCAGTAACCTTTTATTTCTTATCTTTTGCCGTGCCAATATGGATGCGAAATGCTATTTTTGTACCTGATGCGTTAATACATATAAACAAGCATCAAAACTAATTAAAAATTGCGTACTTAGGTGAAACGAAAAATTCTATTCTTTGGTCTGTTAGGGGTGTTGTTTTTTTTCTCCGCCCATCACCTTAAGGGTCAGATGGCTCCGGATGAGAACATGTATAAGGTGAGAACAGTGGTTATTGATGCAGGTCACGGGGGAAAAGACCCCGGAGCTGTTTCCGGTGGAGTACTGGAAAAAGATATTGCCTTAAGTATTGCCTTAAAAACCGGAGCCTATATTCAGGAAAATCTTCCGGATGTTAAGGTGATCTATACCCGTAAGGATGACAATTTTGTTGAGCTGCATCGCAGAGCAGGTATTGCAAATGAAGCACAGGCTGATCTTTTTATATCCATACATTGTAATGCCAACCGATCATCAAAGCCTTATGGCACAGAGACCTATGTGATGGGTTTGCACAAGAGCCAGGCTAACCTGGAGGTGGCAAAGAAGGAGAATGCGGCCATTCTTCTGGAAGAGGATTATGAAAGCGAATACGAAGGCTACGATCCAAACCTTCCGGAGAACACAATCATTTTCAGCCTGTTTCAGAATGCCCACCTTAATCAGAGCCTTGTGATGGCCTCCATGGTCGAAGATCAGTTTCGTGAACGTGTAAAAAGACACGACAGAGGTGTGAAACAGGCCGGATTTCTGGTGTTGTACCGTACAACCATGCCGGGAGTACTTATTGAAACAGGCTTTTTAACGAACCCCGCAGAGCGTAAATTCCTTAATACCGAACAGGGACAGGCGTATATCGCTTCTGCTATTTACCGTGCATTTAAAAATTACAAAGAGATTCAGGAGGAGGAAAATAACCGTGTTTCTGATGCCTTTGCTGAGGTTGTGGCAGAAAATATCAATATTGAAGATAGTGAAACTATACAGGAGGTCGTGGAGGAAATTCTGACACCTCCGGCAGCAGAGATCTATTTCAGCATTCAGTTTTTGTCATCCAAACATGAGAAATCACTTGATGCTGTTGAGTTCAGAGGGATTAGCGATCTGAGGATGTACCAGCATATGGGATTGTATAAATATACCTCCGGGGAATTTGCTACCTTTGAACAAGCGCAGCAGCACAGAAACAATGTGATCGCAAAAGGATTTAAAGATGCTTTTGTGGTGGCTTTTCGAAATGGTGAGCGCATAAAAACTTCGGAGGCCAGGGCTATGACCGGCCGTTAGCTTCGAAAAACCGAGAATTATGAAAAAAAGAAGAATCTGGATCGCAATATTTTTCCTCATAGGATTTGGAATCCTTTTCTGGGGTGTAAACTTCCTTAAAGGAGTGGACCTTTTTAATCAGCAAACCATTGTTTATAGTGTTTATCCCCGGGTCGACGGACTTGAGATTGGCGCTCCCGTGGATGTGAATGGGTTGCGAATCGGGCAGGTAAGGGATATTCGTTTTGCGGATAATAACCCTGATCGGATTCTTGTTGAGATGATGCTAAAGACTGATCTTGTCATCCCAAATAATGCCGTTGCGAAGATTTACAGCTCCGACCTTCTGGGCTCCAAAGCAATTGGATTTCATTATAAAGGTGGTGGTGATGCACTTCAAAGCCTTGACACCCTTCCGTCAGCTGTTGAAACATCGCTTATGGAGGAAGTAAACCGCCAGGTAGCACCCATCAAAATCAAAGCTGAAAACCTACTCGCTTCTCTCGACACCATGGTAATTGCCGTTCAGAGTATCTTTAATGATTCTGCCCGTAAAAACCTTGAAGCCAGCTTCAGGAATATTAAACAATCTGTCGATTATCTGAAGAATACATCCTACAATATTGATACGCTGGTGGTAGCACAAAAGCATCGCCTGGCACAGATTGTGGGTAATGTGGAAGCAATTACCCGAAATATCGACTCTCATGAGGAGCAGATATCGCATATCATCACCAATTTCTCCTCTTTCAGTGATTCACTGGCAGCGCTGGAATTAACGGAAACCATCAAGCGTACCGATAATGCACTGAATCAGTTCTCGGAAATGATTGAACGACTCGACCGCGGAGAAGGTACGGTAGGACAACTGATGAAGAATGATTCGCTGTATAATAATCTTGAGCAATCTGCCGGGGAGCTGAATTCTCTGCTGTATGATATTAAGCATCACCCCGAACGCTATGTCCGTGTATCTGTTTTCGGGCGCAGACCGTCAAAAACTCCTTATCAGGAGCCGGAACAATAAGATCATTTGCGGATTTTTCTGACTATCCACCTGATGAGCAGAAAGAGCAGAGTCAGAATTACAACTATTATCGCATAAAGCACCAGTGTTACGCCATTACCTGATTTAAACACTTTTAATGGTGAGGCAGTGACTTCTTTAACAGGAGATTTAAGATTTTTAATATCCGGGTTCAGATCATTTAACAAAGAAGCATCTGTAAATGTGCTTCCATCCTTGTGGACCAGCATGTTTTCAAGTTTATACGCAGCCGGAATGTCGGGGATGTTATTCCCGTTAATATCAGTAAATCCGGCACAAAAATCCATCAGCGCTGCCCACTCCTTGGCTTCCTGAATTCCGGGAGCCTTTTTATCCAGATCAATGAGTGCGTCGTCAACTCCATTTATGGGTTCACCGTTTTTGTTCTTTGGCGTTACTTTAAGGATGCCCTTGCTGAGGTCTTTGATCATTCCCACAAACTCCAGCAGATATGCATTGGCTCCCAGGGAGTATAATGTTTCATCCTTTTTTGAAAGATTTATCTTTTGCCATCCCTTATAAGGATCCCTGATTTCAACTTCGTAAATATTGTCGAGAGGAGCACGGAATTTATGGGTTGAATAGCGTATTCCCGACCAGTAAGGCATATTGGAAGTACTTAGTGATGGCGCGATCTGCATGATTTCCAGAATGCTTTTAATCTCATTTCCGGTCACATATATTTTTGCCAAAGAGTACCCGGGGCTGTTTTTATCAATGGAACCACGCCCGAGAGGAAGCACACGGTAAAGGTCTGTAGCGTATTGCATTCCTTTTGCTCCGGGGATAATATCATCGCGGAGAAGACCCGCTGCCACGAGCGTAAAATCTACATCTTCGTTCAGTTTGTGATAATATTCATATACGGCATCTGCGATAAAAGGCCCCAGGTTGGAATTTTTCAGTAAAATATCTTCATCAATAGATACCGGGAAGGATGTTTCAACAATAAGGCTGTCGGCGCGAAGACCCAGACCAAAGAGAATTTCTTTGTTAATGACCTCCATCTGATTTTCAACGATATTCTGAATTTCACGATTCCCTAACCAGCTATCATCAACAGGAATCATCTCAAAATTAGATATTTGAGTCTCTCCGTTATTATAAGTAAGCACTGTTTTTCCAAGGTTTTTGGTATATGCTCCGGTTTGAACAATAGGAACTCCATTCACCACCAGTGGCTCTTTCAGAAATGTATGGGTATGACCACTGACGATAAGGTCGAGTCCCGGACAGGCATTGGCAACTTCAACATCTTCAAGAATATAATTTCCTTCATCATCGGTAAATACTCCACTGTGAGACAAGGCAATTACAATGTCAGCATTATGCTCGCTACGCAGGTACTCATTCATCTTCACCGCTGTTTCTGCCTGATCTTTTGTAGTCAGAGGTTTTGCATATGGTGCAACTTCATAGGCATCTTTTCCCAAAAGGGAGAAAAAGGCTATTTTCAGACCGCTTACTTCTTCAATATGGTATGATGTAATAATCCCATTGTCGAAAAGCTCCTTAAGCCGGTCGTCATCAGGAAGTGAATCACTGAAATTGATGTTCGAAAGTAATAGCGGAGGAATCTCTCCCAATGTGTTGGCGGCAGTGATAATATCTGTCAGTCCGTCAATGCCAAAATCAAATTCATGGTTTCCAATGGCTACAACATCCCAGCCTATTTTTTTCATCAGACGAAGCTGAAAACCGGTTTGCGGCTCCATAGTCTGAAATACTGTGCCCATCAAAAAATCTCCGGCATCCACAAGGAGCACATTCTCCTCATTGCTGCGAATGGTATCCATGATGGTTTTAATACGTGCCATACCGCCACGTGTGGCATCATCATTTAAAGTGTATGGCGTATAATCACTGTTCGGACTGAACCCCAGCATCCTGGAGTGCATATCATTGGTATGGATAATTGTGATATCTGTTGATTGAGCAGAGAGATCTGCAGCGATAAAGAGCAGGACTATCAGGGAGAGAATCGGTAACCTTTTCATATCTGAAAATTGATTTTTTATGTCAGTTAAGTTAATCTGTGCAAGGTAAATATTTTTTTCCTGTTAAAGATAAGGAACACTAATCGGGATGTTTTGTTTAGATAAAAATCAATTCAAAAAACATTAATTCATTGTATAACAGTTTTTTAGGTGGATTTGTCTGCATATAAATTTTTCGTTAAAAAATTGAAAACCACGAATTAGTTTACGACCTTTGTTGCATTCCGAAAAAAACAGAGCAATGAAAACAAACTCAAAACTCATTTCACTGATTCTGGTGATGCTGATGATATCTGTACAATCTTTTGCAACCTGGCGCCCCGGGGAGATGGAAGTACAGGTGAAATATAGTTCCCGCACTGAGGTGCAGCAGATTCAATCCCTGGATATTTCTGTGGATTTTCATTCTGATTATGCTGTAGCGTATGTGGTAAAAGAGGAGCTGGAAGCCTTATTGGGGATGGGTTTTGAAGTTGAGATTCTTGAAAAAGACCTGGACAGGAGGAATGGTAAGAGTGTTCCCGATGGATACTACAGTTATCAGGAAATCATTGATATTGCAGATAGCCTGGCGCAGCACTTTCCATCAATTTGTAGTAAAACAGTGGCAGGGTATTCTTACATGAACCGGCAGCTGGCCTATTTGAAGATCAGTGATAATGTGCTTACTGATGAAGCTGAGGCAGAAGTGCTTTTTGAGGCCGGTATTCATGGTGATGAGGTTGGTGCTTCTCAGAATGCCATTATGTATGCCCGTGAGTTGGTGCTGGGATATGGCAACGACCCCGATATCACTGAGTTGATTGACAACCGTGAGATCTATATCTATTTGATGGTAAACCCTGATGGACGCGAAAGTATGTCTCGCTATAATAATAATGGTATGGATATTAACCGCGACTGGGGATATATGTGGGATCATGAGGGTTCTACCGATTCTGCGTTCTGCCAGGAAGAGGCCCGTGTGTTACGTGATTTTATCCTCGACCATGAGTTTGTAATCCATACCACATATCACAGCGGAACGGAATATATTAGCTGCCCGTGGAGCTACCGTGCCGATGAGCCGGAAGATCTGGATCATATCCTTTTCCTTGCCGGGATTTATTCCTCTTCTTCAGGATATGCAAACCTTGACTACGGTCAGGGTTCTACAGGTATGTACTATATCAATGGTGCTTCCAAGGATTATAACTATGGTGCCGTAGGGTCTGCATCCTGGTCAATGGAGATTTCATACTCCAAGCAGCCGCCGGCTTCTGAAATTATGATGTACTATAACTACAACGTTCCTGCGATGCATGCCATGTGCGAATATTCCGGTTACGGACTTGAAGGAATGGTTACAGATGTTACAACCGGTGAACCTGTTGCCGCAGTTATCCTTGTGAATGATTTTTATCCGACACATACCGATCCTGAAGTGGGTGATTTTCATAAATACCTTATGGAAGGATCATACTCTGTTACCGTTAAAGCCAATGGTTATGAAGAGGTAACAATTGATAATGTTGTGATAGAATCCAATACCTCGCTTACGCACCTCGACATTGAACTCCAGCCTATGGAGGGTCAATATATTTACTACCTCAACGTGGTGGAGATCCCGGGAAATAACTTTGATGATGAGGCATATACTCCTGCCATCTATGGTGCCCCGGATGAGGTATATTACAGCCTTGGAAAGAATGGGTTTGTGTATGTGGACATGGGTTCTTCAGTTTTTGATAAGAGTGGTATGGATCTTATTGTTTATGAAGGCGACGAAACTCCCGAGGGGTATAATCTCTATGCATCACAATTCATTGACGGGCCTTATAACCTGGTGGGTTCCGGGAATGGAACTACAGAGTTTGACCTTAACACTTCCGGGCTTATTAATGCAAGGTATTTTAAAATTATTGATGATGGTGACGGTAACAGCAACGGCGACAATGCAGGTTTTGATCTTGATGCGGTAGCTGTAATCAATCCACCGCTGGCAGCAACAGATCCAGTGCCTGCCAATAACAGTACTGCTTCCGTGTTTTCTGATCTTCAGTGGACGCCGGGCGATGGTGGTATTTCAAACTATTTTAAGCTCTATTTTGGAACTGATAATCCTCCCACCAATATTGTACATGGTGATGAGATTACTAATAATATGTTCCACCCTGACCTTCCTCTGGAGTACAATACCACCTATTATTGGCGAGTGGATGCAGTTAATCAGTATGGTACTGCAACCGGAAACCTCTGGCAGTTTACCACCGGCGGAGAGCCTGATGAAGACTTTGAAACCGGAGACTTCTCACTCTATAACTGGACTTTTGATGGTGATGCCAACTGGGAAATCACGGAAGATGTCACAAGAAACGGTGCTTATTCCGCGCGCAGTGGCGCTGTAGATGACATGCAGAGTTCATCATTGATACTCGAAGGCAACTGCAGCGGATTTGGAAAGATTTCATTCTGGAAGAAAACCTCCTCACAACCCGCAGATGTACTGCAGTTCTATATGAATAATACCCTGATGGGTTCGTGGGGTGGCGATGGTGAATGGCAGGAACATAGTTTTAATACCGGCCCTGGGCCATACACCTTTGAGTGGAGATATGTGAAGAGTGAGGCAGGACAGAGCTATGACGACTGTGCATACATCGACTTTATGTATATCCCTGAAATGAGCGCAGTTCCCCCAACTGTAAACGCAGGAGATGATGTGACCATTTGTGAAGGTGATATTGTACAGCTTGATGCTACGGCAGCGAATTTCACTTCATTGGAGTGGACTACCGACGGGGACGGGGAATTCAACAATACTTCGATTTTAAACCCTGAATATTATCCCGGTGAAGAGGATATTTTGAACCAAACGGTAACATTAACACTTACTGCATTTGGTACTATACAGGTGGAGGATTATGTGGTTGCTGTTATTGATCCGCTGCCCGGTCAGCCGACAAAGCCTGATGGCGCTGTTCATGCCGGATGGAACATGGGAGAATACACGTATTCCACACTGGAAGTGCCTGAAGCAACATCCTATTTTTGGGAAGTACTGCCCGAAGGTAGCGCTGAAGTGATTAGTAATGGTTCCATTGACGGAGTCTTTGACTTTGTGGAGTGGGATCACATGGTGTACATCCATGTTAAAGCGCTGAACGACTGTGGAGAGAGTATCTGGTCTGAATCACTGGAAGTGCTTGTCGATCTTGTGTTTGGAATCAATGAATTTTCAACAGGCATGCAGATAGTCCCAAATCCTGTAAAAGGAAATAGTATCTCCATCATGGGTTATGAAGGTACAGGAGAGGTGATTATTATGGATCTTACCGGACGGAAATGTCTGACATATGAGAATTACAACATTGGTTCGCCTATTCACATTAAGGAACTCGACAACGGGCTATATCTAGTGAAACTCATTCAGGGTGAGAAGGTTTTTACCGGGAAGCTGGTGAAGGAGTAAAATAATTATCCTTTTATAGGTAACATTTTCTTTTTTTCTGCATTAAACAGTACATCAAAAAAATTCAATTTGATTTGAGTAATCAATATATCTTTGTAATAGTAAATGAAGGATAAAAAATAAAACGTAATGGATATAAATGCCGAAAAGGAAATAATTATTGAGCAATTCCGAAAAGTTGATGATATAAACCTTGTTCGGGTAATAAAAAGCTTGCTTGATTATGCCTCAAAACAGGAATATGAAATTTCTGAAGCTGATCAAAAAATCGTCATGGAGCGTTTTGAAGAAATAAGGAGACATCCCGAGATCCTCTTGGACTGGGAGATAGTGAAGAAGGGATTTGATGCAGATGAAAACATATAAAATTCTTATTGCCCCGCAAGCACTTCAAGAGATAAATGACATTAAGGAATGGTATAACCACAGACAGAGAAACCTGGGAGCAAGATTTCAAAAACAAGCAATCAGGCATATAAATTCTTTATATAAAGATCCGCACATATTTACAATCAGATATAATGAAATTCGGTGCATTCCGATAAAAAAATTTCCTTATATGATTCATTATTATATAAATGAAGATATTAAAAGTATAGAAGTTCTGGCTGTGCTCAATACAAGTCGTAATCCGGAAATCTGGAAAGACAACTTGCGCAGA
The DNA here is from genome assembly GCA_002869405.1 of Marinilabiliales bacterium. Taxonomy (GTDB): domain Bacteria; phylum Bacteroidota; class Bacteroidia; order Bacteroidales; family BM520; genus BM520. Next base: position 903 of record PKSY01000144.1, on the reverse strand, counting down.
AAGTAATTGAAATAAATCAGGGTTGTTATACCTTTAACAATCCTGTTAAGTTTTCCATCAGACTATTATTCTTCTTTCAGCTCAAAATACGGCACTACATTTACCTGTTTGATTTTGGCAAAATCTTCTCCCTTGAAAACCTGTTCCACGGTAGTATTGAAAATCAAATCATCTTTTTTGAAGAAGACATATCCTTCATAAAGAATTCTGGCATTATCACTCCATAGCTGTGGAGCTAATGTAAAAATCTGACTATAATAGGCATCGGGAATAAATTCTACGTTATCCATTCCATCCATTTCATATACTACTTTACAATGAATGTTTTCAAAAACTTCTGCCATATAGTTTCTTATCACATCAAGAGTCTCCTTGTTAATGAATTTATAAAAGGTGATTTTTTTTGCATCAGCAAAATAGGAACTTCCCTCCATGATTATGAAAACGTAGGGAGAAAAATCCTTTTCAAAGAAATCAAAGACCAGATCCACATTATTAAACTGATATTCATTGAGTCGGTTTTTGTCTTCCTGAGTTAGCTCCTTCTCATATTTTTTAAACCCTAGACCATAGAGTGGGTTTGCTGCCTGATTTCCAACAAATTTCATATGGGCTCTTTCTCTATGAGGACTAAGTGCCTGACCTTTTCGAATCATTCTTTGCTCAACTTTTGGAAGAATAAGATCCAGAGATTTGGAGTTAGACTTTAACTTTCCTTTTTTGTTTTTATAATAGGTTTTATACATGTACCTGTTATAAGTAATAGTATTTGAACTGTTTGGCGCAGTTTTATATGACAGGGGTACTTTAAAATCCATCTCAATGGCTTCTGCTGCGAGTTCTGAAAGGATATTTTTCAGGTTCTGGAATTCAATCTGATAGTTTTGTGTAAACCTGCCCTTT
>PKSY01000085.1 GCA_002869405.1 Marinilabiliales bacterium | reverse complement strand
TTACCGCTAAGGCGCAAAGGTCGACGCAAAGCTTAACTGCCTGGTGTTGTTAAAGTTGCTAAGCATCCATGCGAGCTTCACTGATTATTTTTTATGGATCTTATTAAAGGTTGAGAGGTGTCTGCTTTTTGGAAGATGCGAAGCAACCGGGACCTCTTTTTCTGCGAAGCAGGAATCCCGGAAGTTTTCGGGACACTGTGCAAACTCCAAAACCAATAGGTGATTAGAAAAGATTCAGTGAAAATTTTAATGCGATTTAATCAAAGAAAACTAAAAAAACTCCGTGTAATTAATTTTTGAAAAACCACCGTGACCCAACTTTATCCCTTGATCCGGTTTTGGGATTATTGACCCTAAAAAAAAGACCACCTTTGCAGGCAGTCTTTACATATAATAAAATGTGATGTTGAGTCTTACTCAGCAGCTGTTTCTTCAGGAGCAGCTTCTTCAGCGTCGTCGGCTTCTTCTTCTTTTCCTTCGATAGCAGCGGCAGCTTCTTTGGCAGCGGCAACAGCAGCAGCTTCGAGAGCGGCCATCTCTTCCTGCTTACGCTTGGAGATTTCAGCAGCACGCTTTTCATTAATCTCTTTCTCAGCTTCGAGTGCTTTTTTAACTTCCTCTTTTTGTTTGAGGTTTTCATCTTTGGCAGCCTGTTCGATTCTGGCAGTTTTTTCGCTCATCCATTTGTTGAATTTTGCTTCTGCTTCAAGTTCGCTAAAAGCGCCTTTTTTAACACCCTTCAGAAGGTGATGCTTGTACATAACACCTTTGTACGACAGTATCGAACGTACGGTGTCTGTAGGCTGTGCTCCGTTCTGGAGCCATTGCAGTGCACTGTCAAAGTTAAGTACAATGTCTGCAGGTTTTGTCAGTGGATTATAAGTGCCAATCTTCTCAATAAATTTTCCGTCCCGAGGTGCACGACCATCTGCTACGACAATGTGATAAAAGGGCTGACCTTTTTTACCTTGTCTTTGTAATCTGATTTTTGCTGGCATAATAATGTAATTTATAAAAAGTTATTAATTGTTGAAAAATAACCTAATGTACTGTATAACAGTAATGTTCTGTCAAAGTCATTTTTCGGGGTGCAAAATTGCAATCTTTTTCCCTTATTTCCAAGCATTAAGACTTTTTCTTTCAACATTATGTGTTGCCAATCCGAAAACCCGGAAATAATCCTGTTTCATTTTTCATATTTTATCAACAAACTGCCATCCAAACCATCCTTTTAAAGTATCTTTACAAGATTAAATACAAGCGAATAATAATGTCCGAATTCACTCATTTACACTTACATACGCAATATTCCATCCTCGATGGAGCTTCAGATATTGGCAAACTCATTAACAGGGCAAAGTCACTCAACATGAAGGCGCTGGCTATTACCGACCATGGTAATATGTTTGGTGTGCTAAAGTTTCTGAACACTGCAAAAAAAGCAGGAATTAAACCAATTCTTGGCTGCGAAACCTATGTTTCCGATACTGACAGATTTGATAAATCCGGACAGGGTGAAAGAATCCGTGGTTTTCATCTGATTCTGCTGGCAAAGAATAAAACAGGATACCACAACCTTTGTAAACTTGTGACCCTGGGTTATCATGATGGGTTTTATTACAACGCCCGGATTGATAAAGAGATTCTTCAAAAGTATAAGGAAGGGCTCATTGTAAGCTCTGCGTGCCTGGCAGGTGAAGTGCCGTATTATGCCCGCCGCGGGAATATGGAAAAGGCCGAGGAAGCTATCAGATGGTATAAAGAGCAGTTTGGTGATGATTTCTATCTTGAAATCATGGATCATGGTATTCCTGAGCAAAAAGTAGCGAATAAAGCCATCATTGAACTGGCGCACAAGCACGACATAAAACTTATTGCTACCAATGATGTGCATTTTATTCATAAGGAAGATGCCGAAGCACATGATATATTGGTATGTCTGAGTACAGGAAAAGATTATGATGATCCGGACCGCCTGAAATACACGGGTAATGAATACCTGAAGTCATATGATGAAATGGCTTCCCTCTTCCCTGATAACCTGGAAGCACTGCATAATACGCAGGAGATTGTTGATAAAGTTGAAGAGTATGACCTTGAAAGGGAGGTGCTGCTGCCAAAGTTCCCCATTCCGCCGGAGTTTGAAGGAGAAAACGAATACCTTGCGCATTTAACCTGGAAAGGTGCAGAGAAATTATATCCGGAACTTACAACTGAGATTCTGCAAAGGCTGGAACTTGAGCTCAAAATCATAAAGGATATGGGCTTTCCGGGATATTTTCTGATTACACAGGACTTTATCAATGCTGCACGTGATATGGGCGTGCTTGTTGGCCCCGGCCGTGGATCAGCAGCAGGCTCTGCCGTCGCATATGCTATTGGAATTACATCTATCGATCCTATTAAATATAACCTGCTTTTTGAGCGTTTTCTTAATCCCGAACGTGTGTCAATGCCCGATATTGACACTGATTTTGATGATGAAGGCCGCGATAAGGTTTTTGATTATGTGATAGAAAAGTACGGGGAAGAGAAGGTTGCCCAGATCGTGACTTTTGGTACCATGGCTGCAAAACTCGCAATACGTGATGTGGGCCGTGTGCTGAAAGTACCACTCCCGGAAACCGACCGCATCGCTAAATTAATCCCGGAAGGCCCAAAGGTATCGCTTGAAGATGCTTTCAAAGAAGTTGCTGAACTACGGCAACTTAAAGAGAGTGGAGAAGGTCGTGTGAAAGATATGCTCCGTAATGCTGAAATCCTTGAAGGCTCAATTCGTCAGACCGGCGTTCATGCCTGTGGTGTAATCATTGGCCCTGAAGATCTTAGTAACCATATTCCTCTGGCAACCGCCAAGGATTCACGACTTATGGTGACTCAGTATGATGGCAAGCTGATCGAATCAGTAGGAATGCTGAAAATGGATTTCCTGGGTCTCAAAACGCTCTCTATTATTAAGGATGCCCTTGCCAATATCAAAATCAGCCGGGGTGTGACCATTGACATTGAAAATGTATCACTGGAAGATGAGAAAACTTATGAACTCTATCAGCGCGGTGATACTATCGGGACTTTCCAGTTTGAGTCAGTTGGGATGCAGCGTTACCTGAAAGAGCTGAAACCCACAAATATAGAAGACCTTATCGCCATGAACGCCCTGTTTCGACCGGGTCCGATGGAGTTTATCCCGCTGTTCATTGATCGTAAACATGGCATTAAAGAAGTAGAATATCCGCATGAGGACCTGAAAGAGATACTAAAGCCAACTTATGGTATTATGGTGTATCAGGAGCAAATCATGCAGACGGCTCAGATTCTGGCAGGCTTCTCCCTGGGAAAAGCGGATCTTCTCCGCCGTGCTATGGGGAAGAAAAATATGCAGGTAATGCAGGAGATGCGTGTGGACTTTGTTGCCGGGGCAAAAAACCGTGATATTGATGAGAAGAAGGCCAATGAGGTTTTTGATATCATGACGGAATTTGCCAAATATGGCTTTAACCGTTCGCACTCTGCAGCATATTCTGTTGTGGCATATCGAACAGCTTATCTTAAAGCACATTATCCTGCCGAATATATGGCTTCCGTGCTTACTCATAACCTCTCGGATATCAAGAAAATTACCTTCTTTATTGAAGAGTGTAAACGTTCAAATATTCCTGTTCTTGGTCCTGATATCAATGAAAGTTATCTCGATTTTACAGTGAATCAGAATGGAGAAATACGTTTTGGGATGGCAGCAATTAAAGGCGTGGGAGAGGCCGCAGTAATGGCTATTATTAAAGAGCGCGACGAAAACGGGCCTTTCCGTGATATCTTTGATGTGGTGCGCCGCGTTGATCTCAGAACTGTAAACAAGAAGACATTTGAATCCCTGGCCCTTGCCGGTGGATTTGATAACTTCTCCGATACCCACAGAGCTCAGTTCTTCCATCGTGAAAATGACTCTGATACCACTTTTATTGAGAAAGTTGTAAAGTATGGTAATGACTTCCAGATACAAAAGAACTCAGCACAGGTGTCCCTGTTTGGTGAAGAATCCGAGGCAGAGATTGCTGAGCTGGAAATGCCGGAAGCACCAGGCTGGTCTCTGATTGAACAACTGAAAAAAGAGAAAGAAGTTACAGGGTTTTATATCTCCGGACACCCGCTGGATACCTTTGATTTTGAGATTAATAACTTTACCAATGTTAAGATAGAGCACCTGAACGGCGACCTTGAGAAACTTCAGAAATTCAGCAAATTGAAGTTTGCAGGAATGATTACTGAATGTACAGAGAAGATGACAAAAAAAGGTGCCCCGTATGGTATTTTTATTCTGGAGGATAAAGATGATTCACACAGGTTTGTACTTTTTTCTAAAGACTACCTTGTATTCAAACCCTACCTTATTCCCGGGCAATCAGTTATGGTTGAAGGAAAAGTTGGAAAAAATTTCCGCGATGAATTGGAAGTAAAAATACAAGAGATAAGCCTGCTTGCTGATGTAATGGAAAAACAAACCAGGGTGATTTCTGTTGTAATACCATTGTCACGTCTAACAAATGATCTGGTGAAAGGATTTGAGGAAATTGCTAAAAATGCTAAAGGCAAAACCCGCATCGGAATAAAAGTGGTTGACAATGGAACCGAAAGCATTACAATGAAGTCTGTTAATATAAAAGTTGACCCGTCGGCATTGCTAAAGTTCCTGACAGATGAAAAACTGAAATTTAAAATAAATTAATATCATTAATCTTGGCAAATGTTGAGCGCAATTTTGCTTACATTTGCGGAATTAAAATCCTATTAAAGAGAACATATTATGGCACTTGAGATTACAGATGCAAATTTCGAAGAGGTGGTAATGAAATCCGACAAACCGGTAGTTATTGACTTTTGGGCCACTTGGTGCGGACCTTGCCGCATGATTGCTCCTTCAATTGAAGAGATGGCAGAAGAGTTTGACGGTAAAGCCGTTATCGGCAAAGTCGATGTGGATAATAACCCCGGAATTACCGGACAGTTTGGTGTTCGTAACATCCCAACTGTACTGTTTGTTAAAAATGGCGAAGTATTGGATAAGCAGGTTGGTGCAGTTCCTAAAAGCGCCCTTGTTGCCAAGCTCGAGAAAATAATGTAAGGAAATTTTCCTGTAAGGCACCGGACCCAATGGACTCCGGTGTCTTTTCATATCTAAAATATGGTATCGTGCCCATAGAACAAAGCAGGTTTCAGAAATATAATCCTCTGGAGTTTATTGCCCGACAGGTTGTGGAAGGATTCATAACCGGTCTGCATAAAAGTCCTTTTCATGGATTTTCAGTTGAATTTGCCGAACACCGCCTCTATAATAATGGTGAATCAACAAGGCATATCGACTGGAAACTTTATGCGCGTACGGATAAACTCTTTGTAAAAAGATTTGAAGAAGAAACAAACCTGCGCTGCCGTTTCGTGATCGATAACAGCTCTTCAATGTATTTTCCCGTAAAGGAAAATATCTCTCTGGAAAATCCCAATAAAATTACCTTTAGTACCTATGCTGTGGCATGTCTGATGTATCTGCTTCGTAAACAACGCGATGCAGTTGGTCTCTCTGTGTTTTCCGATACCCTTGAAATGCGTACTCAGGCCAGATCCAGCGATGCGCACCATAAATACCTTTATCATGAACTGGAGAAATATCTCCTCCCTCATAATCCCGCGGAAAGAAATATCACAAATGCCGCTCACTCTTTGCATCTTATCGCAGAAAATACGCACAAACGATCATTGGTGGTGATATTTAGCGATATGTTTGACTCCAATGCCGGAAATGAAGAACTCTTCTCAGCGCTTCAGCATCTTAAACATAATAAGCATGAAGTTATTCTTTTTCACGTAGTAGATAAACAGAAAGAGGTTGACTTTGAATTTGAAAACAGACCTTATCGGTTTGTGGATATGGAGACAAAAGAGGAGTTGAAAATCAATCCCCGTCTTGTAAAAGAGGAGTATGCCCGTGGAGTATCCGCGTTTACCAAAGACCTGGCTTTGAGATGTGCTTCCTACCATATTGATTTTGTGGAAGCTGACATCAATAGCGGCTTTGATCAGATACTTCTGCCATACCTTTTAAAAAGGCAAAAAATGAACTAACATCCATTACAGATTTTTTTTACTTTTGCTCACCTGAAAATCATAAGAAATTTCAATAATATGACTATTGCACCAAAGTATTCCCCGAAAGCTATTGAAGATAAATGGTATAGTTACTGGATGGAAAAGGGTTTTTTTCATTCTTAACCCGACGACCGTGAAGCATATACTGTAGTAATTCCTCCGCCAAACGTAACAGGAGTTCTGCATATGGGTCATATGCTGAACAATACCATTCAGGATGTGCTGGTGCGTCGTAAAAGAATGCAGGGTTTTAATACACTTTGGGTGCCGGGAACAGACCACGCCTCAATTGCTACTGAAGCTAAAGTTGTTAATAAACTCAAACAGGAGGGCATTGAGAAATCATCACTCACACGTGAAAAATTCCTTGAACATGCCTGGGAGTGGAAAGAGAAACACGGTGGTATTATCCTTGAACAGCTGAAGAAACTTGGGGCATCCTGCGATTGGTCCAGAACCCGGTTTACCATGGATGAAGCTCTCTATGAGTCTGTTATTAAGGTTTTTATTGATCTTTATGATAAAGAACTTATTTACCGTGGCGTTCGAATGGTGAACTGGGATCCCCAGGCATTAACAGCCCTGTCGGATGAAGAGGTGATTTATAAGGAAGTACAGTCTAAACTCTATTACCTTCGGTATAGAATTGAAGGTACGGAAGACGAATATGTTACTATTGCAACTACTCGCCCGGAGACTATTCTTGGAGATACTGCAGTATGTGTAAATCCTGAAGATGAACGATTTAATCATCTGGAAGGTAAAAATGTAATCGTTCCTCTGGTGAACAGGGTTGTACCTGTTATCCGCGACAGCTATGTGGACATGGAGTTCGGTACCGGATGTCTGAAAATTACTCCTGCACATGATATTAATGACTATGAGATCGGAATACGTCATAAACTAAAATCCATAGATATCTTCAATGATAATGGTACGCTCAACGAAAAAGCAGAGCTGTATATTGGTATGGATCGTTTTGAGTGCCGTAAACAGATAGTAAAAGATCTTGAAGCGGCAGGTAACCTTGTTAAGATTGAGGATTATACCAATAAAATTGGTTGCTCCGAGCGTACCGATGCTGTTATTGAACCAAAACTGTCATTGCAGTGGTTCCTGAAAATGGAGGAGCTGGCTAAACCTGCCCTCGATCTGGTGATGAATGACACGATTCAGTTTCACCCTGCCAAGTTTAAAAATTCATACCGCCACTGGATGGAGAATGTCAGAGACTGGTGCATCAGCCGTCAGTTGTGGTGGGGACAGCGTATACCTGTATATTATACTCCCGATGGAGATATGGTAGCAGCAGAAAATATTGAAGAAGCGTTGTCGAAAGCAAAGGAAAAATATAACCTCCCTGAGCTGAAGGCTGAAGATCTTACGCAGGATGAAGATGTACTTGATACGTGGTTCAGCTCATGGCTGTGGCCGATTTCCGTATTTGATGGAATACGTTATCCTGAAAATGAAGAGATAAAATATTACTACCCTACCAATGATTTGGTAACTGCCCCGGAAATCCTTTTCTTCTGGGTGGCACGAATGATTATGGCCGGTCAGGAATATAGAAATGATATTCCATTTAAGAATGTTTATCTTACCGGAATCGTACGCGATAAACTTGGTCGCAAAATGTCCAAGTCGCTGGGTAACAGCCCTGACCCGATTTTGCTGATGGAGAAATATGGCGCTGATGGTGTACGCATGGGTATGCTCCTGACTAGTCCTGCAGGTAATGACCTTCCTTTTGATGAAAGTCTCTGTGAGCAGGGGCGTAACTTCTCCAATAAAGTGTGGAATGCACTCAGACTTGTGAAGGGTTGGGAAATCGATGAAAGTATCCCACAGCCGGATACCAGTGTTGTTGCTGTAAAATGGTTTGAGGCCCGCTTTAACAGTACACTTAAATTTATTGATGAGCAGTTTGAAAAGTATCGCCTCTCAGATGCTTTAATGGCGATATATAAGCTTGTTTGGGATGACTTTTGCTCATGGTATCTGGAAATGATAAAACCTGCATACCAGAAGCCCATCGATAGAAAAACACTTGATGCCACAATAGCTATTTTTGATAAGTTGATGCGTGTGGTTCATCCCTTTATGCCTTTCCTTACCGAAGAGATCTGGCAGCTTATTAAAGACCGTAAAGAGGGTGAATCTATTATGGTAGCTGAAATGCCTCAACCGGAGGCTTTTGACGAGCAATTGCTGAAACAATTTGAAACAGCAGCAGAAGCAATACAGTCTGTCCGAAGCATCAGGAAAGAGAAAAATATTCCTTTCAAGGATGAAATACAGCTTTTTGTAAAGAAGAATAATGAAAGTGCCGACCTTACCTTCGACCCTGTGGTGAAAAAACTCTGTAATCTAAGTGAGCTTACCTACGTAGATGAAAAAGTCGACGATGCACTGTCGTTCATACTTCACTCTACAGAATTCTATATACCGCTGACTGAGAGCGTGGATATAGAGGCAGAGATTGCAAAGCTTGAGGAAGAGCTAAAATACACTGAAGGTTTCCTTAAAAGTGTTGAGAAGAAGCTCTCAAACGAGCGCTTTGTTAACAATGCACCGGAACAGGTTGTAGCTATGGAGAGAAAGAAGCAGGAAGACGCACAAAATAAAATCGCCGTCATCCGCGAGCAGCTTATATCACTCCGGCACTAGTCCGATCCTCTCCTTGTAGAGCCGCACGGACGTGCGGCTCTATGAAATATGATGTTCCAGCCGTGCGGCTCTATGAAGTAAGATGTTCCCATCATGCGGCTCTATGAAATATGATATTCCAGCCGTGGGGCTCTATGAATCGTGATGAGTGTTTTGCAGCCTTTTAAGCTACTGCCTGATTATCTTCAGTGTCTCACTATTATCCTTACTGATAATTCTTACCAGGTATATGCCCTTTTCCTGTGCAGAAAGGTTTATAGTGGTATGAGTTAGCATTGAGAATTCTGTGTAAGAAATCCGGCGTCCTGAGAAGTCATATATTGCCACAATTTTTCTGTTTTGATCTGATCTTAGTGCTTCAAGAGTGAATATTCCTGTGGATGAAGGATTTGGGAAAATCCTGTAGTTCCCGCAATCCGACAGACATTCAGGCTCCTGAAATGAAATTAGCGGGTCTTCCTTGGCAGCACAGCTGCCACCAATATATGCTCTGAAACCTGAGCCTGACTGCGCATGGAATCCGGGGTACAAAGTAATCGAGGAACCGGCAGCAAATGTAACATTTCCGTTTGGCGACTGAACCACAAATGTAGCGCTGCTCTCCGCAGCATAGATGTTGTATTTTGCTTCATAATCCGGTACACTGCCTGTTATCGTGATGTTGTTAAGGTGTAGATTATCTGAGCATGTGACTGTGAAATTTGCCACAAGATCTCTGTCGCTGGTTGCTGTAAAACTTAGAGATGAACTTGTGGAGATCACTGAGGCACCCTCAGTCCAGTTTACAAAATCATAACCCGAATTTGCTGATGCAGAAAGGTTTACTGTAGAGCCATGAGTGTAATCCCCGCCGCCGGAAGTTGTTCCTCCTGCTGTTGGTGACGACGAAGTACTAATGGTATATGTTTTCAGGCTGAAATTTGCCTGGAGTGAACGATCGGTTGTGACCGTAAAGCTGTAGGTTTGATTTGTAGAAACCTGTGTTGAGCTCTCAGTCCAGTCATCAAAGTTATATCCTGTATTGGGCGTTGCAACACAGGATGCTGTTGTTCCATATAGATAGGTGCCGGCACCGGTTACCGTTCCGCCGGCTGTAGGCGAGGCTTATAAACTGATCTGGTGCGATGTTTTTTGAAAGTTTGCGGTTAACATCATATCCTGAACAATGGTAAATGAATATGGATTAGATGTACTGATTTGCGAACCATTAAAATCCCAATCTACAAATTCATATCCTGTTGCAGGAGTGGCTGAAGCTGTTGCTGTGCTGTTATAGGGGTAAAGTCCGCTGCCAACGGCATTTCCTGAGGAAACAGGATTTATACTCAAAGTCAGTCCGGCAGGATAATTTAATGCTGAAGAATTGGCAGCTGTACTTGTTCCTTCATTGTAAAGTGCATAAACTGAATAAGTGTATGATCCCGGAATTGGTACAGCATCCAAAAGAAATTGCTGCACTGATGGTACTATGCCTAAAGCAAGTGGTGGTGTACTGTTTCTGATTACCTGATATCCTGTTATGTTTTTACTATCATTATTGTCTGCCTCGTGAGAAGGCTTCAGTCCTTTATCTCCGGTTATTGGTGTGAGTAAGTCAGCCATCAATTTATTACCATCCCGGAATGCCGGATTGTTTGTTGGAGAAAGAACTTTGGAAGCTGATTCTTTTGCGGTAGTTCCCGGAACTGATACTTTTGCCCTCATACACCAGTTGCCCTGCATTGCATTTGCAGCAAGCCAGGTTGTCCATCCGCCACCAAGATCCATCAGGTTTCCCAAGCCGTTTACCGCAGGGCTGTTGTCGATTACCATTGGATATTCTGAAGGGTTTACAAATGTTGTTATTACAAAGTACAGCGACTGAGTATCATCAAATGGAATTCCCGGCAGTGTAAGCGTTGACCAGGTAAAATTCACTGTATAGGGCACAGCCATTGAAAAAAGTGATGGGTTGTCGGGGCTTCCTTGTGTGATATCAAGTAAATATGCAGGAGAGGTTGGAGGGTTGCCGCTGCCTGTAAGCAGGCTGAACTCATCAATCTGGAGGTATCCTGTCAGTTGTGCCGGCAGGAAACCAATTGCATATCTGTATATTCCTGGACCATAGCCATAAGCCTGATAGCTTGCACCGGTATCATAATACAACCACTGTGAATTTAAAACCTGTCCTCCGGCAGGTGGCGCCCATGCCACCATTACTCCCGGGAAAGCCCCGGTAGTGTCGGCAGTAACTCCGCCGGGCGGAGGTGTCCCGATATTAAAATTGATGTTATTCCCTGACGGCGTTATGTCAGTAATAGGATTATTGGTATTTGCATTCGCCCACGACTTACTGTTTGGAGTGGATGTATCTGTAAAATAGGTGTTGAAAGTTGTGCCCGGGAAAGGACATCCTGAAGTATTTATCCCGGATCCTCCTGCGTCCTTGGGGTATAAACCCTGATGTGCACCATTATTAATGTCATTGGAATTCCAGTGTTGGTTTATCCAGTCTCCGTCCACATGGTAAATGAGCATTCCCTGTCCGGGAAGTGCAGCATCAAAAACACTGGTGGAGGGGACCCGGTTTTCCAGCATGAAATACTCATTATTTGTACCGGTACGGTAGAAATATGCTTTGGCTGTTGTTTCAGTGGGAGCCAGAGAGAAAGTGGAAGGACCAAAAATTTCATTTGCAGAAATCCAACCATAAAATACCTTAGTATAAATATTATGATGTGCCGGCTGCGAACCGGGAGGATTTGGGGAATTATAATTCCAGGAGCCTCCGCTCATAAGATCCCAGTCTCCGGTGCCATCAAATTGTCCGTTGG
>PKSY01000334.1 GCA_002869405.1 Marinilabiliales bacterium | reverse complement strand
CGATGGAATGATTCACACTGATGAAGGAAGCGCTGTAATTTGTGATGAAATGGGAAATCTCATTGCATATAGCGATGGATCCAGTGTATGGAACGCTAATCACAATATTGTCAATAATGGATATGGATTATCTGGCACCAGAACAACAACTCACTCTGCATTATTTGTCCCTATACCAAACAAACACCTGAATTTCTATATATTTACACTCACTCCCGCATTTTCTTATTCTCAGGGTGTTTGTTATTCAATTTTAGATATTTCAGATGGAATTGGTAACATAACTCAGAAAAACACTCCACTTACTACATTGTCTTATGAAAAAATAATGGCCACACCTCATAATAACGGGGTTGATTATTGGGTAACAATACCCATTTGGGATTCAAATCTATTTAAAACATACCTAATAACGGAAGAAGGTATTTCTGAAGCATATTTTGACTATGAAGGACCAACACACTCAGGGACAAGACAATATGGCGAGTCAATCATGTCTCCAAATAAAAAATGGTTCTGTTTAATTTCACATAATATCCATGGAACAGATCTTTATAAATTCAATGATGAAACCGGAAAAATTACTCATATTGTATCTCTGCCTCTCCAGGGCTTTTATTATGGAGTAGAGTTCAGCCCGGATGAATCAAAACTATATGTGTCCGGTCATAACAATGTTCAAAGTGTTTTGTATCAATATGACCTTGACAATGAAGATCCATCAGCAATAATTGAATCTGCCACATTAATCGGGACAGTTGCCAATCAGCATTTTGGTTCTTTAAAACTGGGACCGGATGGCAGAATATATGCCACAAAACATGATACTTTCGTTGGTGACAGATTTTTAGGTGTAATTTATAATCCAAATGAAAAAGGTACTGATTGTAATTTTGTTGAAGATGCTTTTGACCTTACTTCGACCGCCAGAGGAGTTTGGGGATTTCCAACAACTATTACGAGTATCAACAATTTTAAATGTGCTTTCGAAATAGAAAACCACTGTGTTTATGACACTATTATTTTCACTTCTCTATTTTCTTCAGAGGCCGACAGTATTCAATGGTGCTTTGGCGATGAGGCTTCTGCAACAAATTATTCAAATACAAACCCCGGAATACATAAATATAATGAGCCGGGAGCATATTACATTTCATTATCACAGTTTTTTCAAGATACAGAGATAATTTGTGATACAACAATAATAATAGACGAAATCCCGGAAAGAGAACTTGAGCCTAATTATACTTCATGTGAAAATTCAGAATTTACTATATCCTTATACCCCCAATTCGATTACTTATGGGATAACGGACAGATATCAAATGAAAGAGTGATTTATGATGAGGATACAATATGGGTAGAAACAACAAATACTGTAGGTTGTACAAGAGTAGATACATCTTATATAAATATTATTGAAACTCCCGAGTTTAACCTCGGAGCCGATACGACAATTTGTTCCGGTGATTATATTCTGCTTCAGGGTCCACCATCTCAAAATTATCTTTGGCAAAATGGTGATACCGACCCAATACAGGTTATTCGGGAAAAGGGTGTGTACTGGCTGGAGGTGTCTGATGAATTCGGATGTACTTACAGAGACAGTATTTACTTAATGACTTCCCAACCTGAATTACTCTTGCCCCCCGACACCATGATCTGCGACAACGACTCCATTCTCCTCATTGCAGGAACAAGCATCTACGATTACCAGTGGTTCGACGGCAGTGTGGACTCCTGCATGTGGACGTTTATCCAGGGTACTTATACAGTAACAGCAACTGACTCATTAGGATGTACTGCCACTCAGAAGACTAATGTAAATCATATTTATTCCCCCGTGGTTGAGCTTGGAAGAGATACAGGATTCTGTGATTATGATATATTCACTTTTTTTCTGGATGAACCATATACCACATACATCTGGAATGGAAATGACACATCACAGATTTTTCTCCCCAATTCAGGTGGTGAGTTTTTTGTCACGGCAACAAATCGCTGCGGAGAGTCTACAGATACCATAATCCTGGAAAAATACTTCAGCCCTGAAGTTTATCTTGGCCCGGATACGGTGCTGTTCCCCGGACAAGAGTTACTTCTCAATGCAGGCTCAGGATACCGCTCCTACCTTTGGAACAATGGTAATACAGAGCCATCAATATATATCAATGAACCCGGAGAGTACTTTGTCACCATTTGGAACGAACACTGTAAAGCCACCGATACCATCCAAATAAAAAGAGTTTCACCATTCAGGGTTCCCAATGTTTTCACACCCAACAACGACGGATACAATGACGATTTTGAAATCCTCGGTGAGTACATCAACAAGTTTTACCTTGTCATTCTGAACCGCTGGGGCGAAACATTATATGAAACCAATGACATCAATTTACGATGGGACGGCACTTTCCATGGCAGGCAATGTGCTGAAGGTGTTTACTTCTGGATAATACGATATCAGTATCCCACAGAAAATACTCCAACAACTATTCAGGGAACGGTAACCATTGTAACAGACTAAGGATGAGATTAAAAATCACATACATAGTCGTATTTATTGTCACTGCAATATCCGGTTACAGTCAGTCAAATGCATTAATCTGGTATTTTGGGGACCATGCCGGGATAGATTTTAATGTTGATCCACCTGAAGCACTCTCTGATGGTGCAATAGATCAGGATGAGGGCTGCGCCACCCTTTGTGATGCTGATGGGCAAATCTTACTATATACTGATGGGCAAAATATCTATAACAGAAATCACGCTATTGTGGAAAATGGTTCAGGACTTACAGGACATCCCTCTTCTACACAATCCGGTTTAATTGTACCTGTTCCGAATGATCCGGCCACAGTTTATGTCTTCTCAGTGGATGCGGAGATAAGTAACGAAGGAGTATGCTACTCAATAGTAGATATGACAGCAAACAGTGGTCTGGGAAAAGTTATTGAAAAAAACACCCAACTTCTATCACCTTCAGAAGAAAAAATAACTGCTGTACATCATTTCAATGGTATCGATATTTGGCTAATAAGCCATGCCTGGAATTCAAATAACTTTTATGCTTTTCTCATTACTGAAGAGGGAATTCAAACCACTCCCGTAGTCTCTTCGGTTGGACCAATTCATCATGGCCCTGACGTACATGGTTCCATGAAAGTATCACCGACAGGAGCTAAGCTAGCTATTGTTACACGATTTACGAGTTCCATCTATCTTTATAATTTCAATAATGAAACCGGAGAAGTATCAGACCCCATTGCATTCCCCAACATTGGATATTGTTATGGGTTGGAGTTCAGTCCGGATGGGCAAAAGCTTTATGTATCAAAATATAATGAAGGAACAAATCTTTATCAATATGATTTATCTTCAGAAAATCCGGATGATATCTTTAACTCAAGGTATACCGTTGCAAACTTTTCCACAACATATGCCGGCGCCGTACAACTTGCACCGGACGGAAAAATCTATATCACAAGATTCTCCTCACTTAATTCAGGCTCTCAATATTTAAGTGTTGTACAAAACCCTAACGAGTCCGGATCATCATGCGGGTTTTCTCTCAATGGCTTTAATCTGAATACGGGAAGAGCAGTATGGGGGCTTCCAAACTTTATTCAAAGTGCCATAATAAGTGAATGCAGAAACGACTTTGAATTTGAAGGAAGGTGTTTGAATGAACCTGTTTTGTTCTTCGCCGACCATCCGGGCTCTGACCCCGATAGTGTGAGATGGAACTTTGGAGACCCCGGATCCGGAGAAAATAACAGCTCAACAGTATTAAACCCTCAGCATATATTCAGTATGCCGGGAGAGTTTTCTGTTTCTCTTACCAGTTTTATGAATGCTAAATCATGTATAACGGAAAAAATAATCACGGTATATGAAGTACCTGAATTTAATCTTCCTGATACAGCTGTTATTTGTGACAATGATTCAATTAATATTCAAATTCCCGAAGAATACAACTGTTTATGGTCAGATGAATCAGATGAAAATTTCAGAACTTTTATTGAAGAAGGAAAATACTGGGTTGACATAGAAAACAGCTTTGGATGCACAGTGTCAGATACCATGGTGATAATAGTATCTCCATCGCCACAATTTTCATTAGGAAATGATACCATAATTTGTAAAAACGATTATCTCACATTATTAGTCACAGGTTTTAATAATTACCTTTGGCAGGATGGAACTACGGATCCGGTATATATTGCCAGAGAAAGCGGTATTTACTGGCTTGAGATAAATAACCAATATGGCTGCACAGGCAGAGACAGCATAAATCTGCGAACCTCCCAACCGGAACTTCTCCTGCCTCCCGACACCATGATCTGCGACAACGATTCCATTCTCCTCATTGCCGGTACAAGCATCTTTGATTATGAATGGTTCGACGGCAGTGTGGACACCTCCATGTGGACGTTTATCCAGGGCACTTACTCCGTTACTGCAACCGACTCATTAGGGTGTACTACCACTCAGGAGACTAATGTAAATCATATTTATTCCCCCGTGGTTGAGCTTGGAAGAGATACAGGATTCTGCGATTATGATACATTCACTTTTTTCCTGGATGAACCATATACCACATACATCTGGAATGGAAATGACACATCGCAGATTTTTATCCCGAACTCAGGTGGCGAGTTTTTTGTCGCGGCAACAAATCGGTGCGGAGAGTCTACAGATACCATAATCCTGGAAAAATATTTCAGCCCTGAAGTTTATCTCGGGCCTGATACGGTACTCTTTCCCGGACAAGAGTTACATCTCAATGCAGGCTCAGGATACCTCTCCTACCTTTGGAACAATGGCAATACAGAGCCATCAATATATATCAATGAACCCGGAGAGTATTTTGTCTCTATTTGGAATGAACACTGTAAAGCCACCGATACCATCCAAATAAAAAGAGTTTCACCATTCAGGGTTCCCAATGTTTTTACGCCAAACAACGACGGATATAATGACGATTTTGAAATCCTCGGTGAGTACATCAACAAGTTTTACCTTGTAATTCTGAACCGCTGGGGCGAAACATTATATGAAACCAATGATATCAATTTACGATGGAACGGCACTTTCCACGGCAGGCAATGCGCTGAAGGTGTTTACTTTTGGATAATACGATATCAGTATCCCACAGAGAAGACTCCAACGACTATTCAGGGAACAGTAACCATTGTAACAGATTAAATTCCAGACATGAAACATAGATTCATAACAATAAGCGCTTTTCTACTACTCATTTGTTTTCCGGCAATAAAAGTATTTGCAGCTGATTACTATTGGGTTAATGGTACCGGAAACTGGAGCGACCTGAACCATTGGGCTCAGAACAGCGGAGGGTCTGTGCTTCACATTAATGTTCCCGGGCCACTTGATAACGTGATTATTGATGATAATTCCTTTCCTTCAAATGGAACAGTTAATATTACAGCTGAAAATGCAACTTGTCACGACCTTACTTTTATAAATAGTAATGCAGAAATCACAATATCTACTACTCCGAATGTAGCATTGCGAATCTTTGGTTCTTTAACCTTTTCAGATAAAGTTATAAACGGAATCTCCGGCCCTGTGGAATTCCGTGCTGAAGAGAGTACAACAATTTTTACTGCAGGAAAAGCTTTCCTCTCTTCCATCTTTTTCCTTGGGGAAAACGGGGAATGGAATTTAAATTCTGATATAGAAACTACTGGCAGCATATACCACACATTCGGAACAATAATAACCAATAATTTTTCAGTGAACTGTGGCACATTTTCGAGTGTAAACACTCATTTAAGGACGCTAGACCTCGGGGCCTCTCAGGTAAATACAGGGACATGGGAAATTACCACAGAGAATTTAACCTTAAAAGCTGACCAAAGCCACATTATTGCAGCAAACCGCGTATCGACAGCAAATGGACCACAGGTTTTTTACAATAATGTTACGGTACTGGGTAATATTGGCGTCGTTTATCAGCAAGAATCAAAAGCATCATATAACAAAGTTGAGTTTCTGGGTGATCAGTCCATTATTGAAGGCGCATGCTTTGCCGATACCTTAATTTTTCATAAGTCAGGAAGTATCATCAATATCGATACAATTCAATATTCTTACGTGGGAAAAACCGGAAAACTTACCGGTGAAGAGAATGCATCTTTTATTAAATGGATAACGGTTGATTCAACAACAATCATCAATGGTGCATGCTTCATTGACAGTGCTTTTCTCAATTATAAAGCAACTATAAAAGGGGCTAATTCTTTAAACTTTTGCGAAGTAAAAAACAGGGCTGTTTTCAATGGGCAAAATACCGGGCACTTTATTCATTTAAAAAATAATGCATCCTTCATTTCCAACAATACCATTGATACACTATTGCTTACTGAGGGATATCGGTACAGATATTATTCCGGCTCAAACACTTCGGTAAGTCAATACCTGGACCTTCCCGGAACATGCATTGACCCAATTACTTTTAAAACAGATACCAATGGGTTGGTCGCAAATCTGTCACTCCCTTCAGGTTCAACAGGCCAATATGTTTCATGCCGCGATATTAATGTATCTTCCGGTAATCTGGCATTAAATGAGTCCATTGATTTAGGAAATAATACAGGAGTTTCATTTGTACAGCCTGCCCCAAGAGTACTGTACTGGAGAGCAGGTGATGGTGATTGGAACGACCCTGAGCGATGGTCATTAAGCATGGGTGGTTCAGGAGGAAACTGCCCGCCAACAGCTATTGACGATGTATACTTTGTCGGCGGAGTCCATGAAATATCCATAACACAAACGGAAGCAGTATGTCATGACATGAATTGTGATGCCTATAATCTGATGGGCAGCATTTCAGGCGGGGATTCAACATCGCTTCATATTTATGGATCATTAGTTTTATCGGAATCCAGCGGAATTGATATTGAAGGCGGAATATTCATGGAATCAGAGGATTCGGAAGTAATAATCTCAAATGAAAAAGAGATTGGAAGTAAAGTAAAATTTAATGGTATTGGAGGTTCCTGGGCACTTCAGGATGACTATAAATGTAATGATACTACATTTCTTATTTATGGCTCAATAATTTCCAATGGATTTGAAATAACCACAAATTATTTTAATACTGATACCAAATTTGATCGCCTGCTGGACATCCGAAACAGCAATTTTAATTTAATGGGTGACGGCATTGGCTGGTATTTGCAGGATGAGAATTTATCGCTTTTGGCTACCGGATCACATATTTATCTTAAAGGAAGTAATTCGTTTACTAACGAAGGCACTCAGCGACTTCATTTTTATAAACTTACAGGACAAAAGCCACAAAACTTATGCAGAAGCAACGGGAGTTACTCCATATTCCATACCATGCATTTCTCGGGTGAATTTTCAAAAATTGAAGGAGGATTTAAATCTGACAGTACGGTATTTCGCGGAGCGCTCTCAGAAGTGAATGGTGTAACAGACACGCTCACGGTGACATTATTTTATCATCAGCAATGCAAATATACCGGTGGATCCAATGTATCTGAGTTTGTAAAATTCTTCAGTACAGGAAAAGTTGAAGGATTTAACTCTATTGATACTTGTATTATCATGGATCAGGGTGTGATTGAGCAAAACAACATTATCGACACGTGTTTTATTTCACAAAATTCTACGATTCAGGGATCAAACAGGATTGATAAAGCTGTGCTGCGCGGGAATAGTAATATTATCGGTACAAATATTTTTGGAGACCTTTACCTGACGCCAAAGAAAGAATACTACTTCGAAAATGATAAAATCCAACGGATTGACAGGAAGCTATTTTGTCAGGGATTTTGTTCGTCATACATTTTATTGCATTCCGATTCAACCGGAGGACAGGCAAATCTTCTGATTGAAAACAATGATGTAAGTGGTAATTATCTCATATTAAGAGATATTAATGTCTCTGGTGGCAATAGCTATCTGGCAGAGAATTCCATTGACATGGGAAACAATACAGGTTGGATAATACCGCCACCGGCAGGAGAAGCAAAATACTGGGTTGGAGGAACTGGCATGTGGAGTGACTCAACACACTGGGCCAATACCAGTGGTGGTCAGGGTGGTGTTTGCCTGCCAACAGCATACGACGACGTATTCTTCGACAACAATTCATTTCCAACGGGGTCAGGTTCTGCCTCCATAGATGTATCCACTGCCTTTTGCAGAAATATGACCTGGTCGGCAAACAACAACCTCTCTGAATTCATTGCAGTAGATACAAATACCATGATGATTCACGGATCACTACAGTTGTGTGATTCCATGGTCTGGGATCTGAAATGTCCGGTTTGGTTTAAATCTGAGCTTAGAGGAAGTAATATTAATACGTTGAATAAATACTTCCTTGATGAAACGTATTTCATTGGGGAGCAGGGAGAGTGGACCATTCAATCTGAATTCACTTCGATTGATTCGGTCACCCTGATTTCAGGGAATTTAAAGTTTACAGATACTATTACCTGTCTGAAATTCACCAGCACAACAACTCTTCCACGACAGCTTCACTTTGAAAATCAGACCTTAAAAGTAAATTATTGGGATATAACAGCGCAAAATATGGAGATCTTCGCTGAAAATTCAACCATTGAATCTCAATATATGGTTTCAACAATTGATGGCGATAATATACAATACAATGATATTGAATTTGTCGGCGCTCAGGGAACACTATTATCAGATAACAATGCCTCAAAATACAGGAAAGTAAGTTTTGCATATGATGGAATAATATACGGCCCCGCTACAATTGATAGTGTCATTTGTGATCGGGAAATAAAGATTTTCGGCAATGATACTATTTCATATATCATTTCAGGGGAAGAGATGAATATCCTCTCTGAGCAGTCTTTAATTAGTTTTGCTGAGAACCTTTCAATGGGAGCTACCATAGAAGGATCAAATATTATCGATACATGTCTTGTCAATAGTTCTGCATCGATTCAAGGATCAAATATATTTGATACTTGCTCTATTCATCATAATGCCATGATATTCGGGACAAACAGTTTTAACAGGGCATTAATTATCGGAGGTAATGCATATATCTATGAAGAAAACAATTTTGGCTTTGCATGGATTAAAGGTGATGGGAACATAGGCGGCGCAAATGAATTTGACCACCTGAGGTTTTCACCCGGCAGAACCTATAAAGTTGAGACCGGAGACACTCAGTATATTCATAATCAATTTGATATACGGGGCAACAACTGTTTTCCAATCACTTTCCAATCGACTGTACCCGGGGATGAAGGCTTTATTTCAATACCAGGAGGGACTGTTGAAGGTGATTATATTGAAATGAGGGATGTGCATGGCCTTGGCGGGGCAACATATTATGCAGGAGGTCACAGTACAAATCATGACAATAATGCTGGTTGGAATTTTGAAAATGCACCGGGCTACATTTATGGATTAATGCCTGACACTTCCATTTGCCCCGGCACAACACTATACATAAACACTGATAACTTTAATGGCGATGACTCCACAACATTCAGCTGGCAGGATGGCACTGTCGGTCCGGTTTATACTGCAACGGAAACGGAGGATGTTATTGTAACTGTCCATTATGCTGACAATTGTATTGTTGATGACACCATACGCGTAACAGTATTTCCTGAATTCCAAATGGAAATACTCACCAGCAGTGATGTTTGTGAAGGTGATACAATATTCGCATCAACGGATATATTAAACCCTGTATATCAATGGCCCGACGGGTCTTCAAATAACTTCTATATTGCTGAAACGGGAGGCATGATTACAGGTATTGCAATAGATGAGAATAACTGTCCTGTTTTTGATACCGCTTTTGTGGAAGTTAAACCATCGCCATATGTATATCTGGGTGAGGATATTGTTTTGGAAAACGGAGAAACCATCACATTGGATGCCGGAGATGATGGCACTGAATATATTTGGTCAACAGGTGAAACATCCCGGATTATTGAAGTATCAGAAGAATCGCAGTATTGGGTTACGGTTTTTAAAGACGGTTGTACCGCCATGGATACAATTTTCATAGGAGAGTATATGATAGGTATTCCATCAGCTTTTTCACCCAACGGAGATGGGGAAAATGAAACACTTGGTATCCTGGGCACCGGATTTGAGCTTATTGATTTTGTGATTGTCAGCCGTCAGGGGCAAACGGTATTCAGAACCTCAGATCCTGATCAGCATTGGGACGGGACGTACAACGGAAAAGAACAGGAAATGGGAGTATATATGTACATGATTCGATTCAAAACAAAATCTTCCGAATCCAGGATTATGAAGTGGAATATTACGTTGTTGAGGTGATTTTTTCAGACCCTGGATTTCTATATTCTGACTAATATAAATAGCCATATGCATATAAAAAAACTATATAAAACGAAAATCTTTCCAATATTGATCCTGCTTGTCATTATTATACCCCCAAATAGTCTTAATGGACAGAAGCATGCAAACATTTGGTATTTTGGATATGGGGCCGGGATTGACTTTAATTCTGGTGTGGCGAAACCTGTTTCTGATGGGATCATTCATACTGATGAAGGTTCAGCCGTTATTTGTAATAATGAGGGAGAGCTGGTTGCATATTCTGATGGCATAGTTATACGAAATGCAAATCATGAAATAGTCATTAATGGATCTGGGCTAACCGGGACAAAAACCACAACCCATTCAGCACTATTTGTTCCGTTCCCTTCACATGATAATCAATACTATGTTTTTACTTTAACGCCTGCATTTTCATCAACTCAGGGAGTCTCCTATTCAATACTTGATATGAATGATGATATTGGTGTAGTTTCTGAAAAAAACACTTTTCTAACTGCAATGTCATATGAAAAGATCATTGCGACCCCTCATTATAACGGTATTGACTATTGGATCATTATACCAATTTGGGGTGATAATCTCTTTAAAACCTATATACTATCATCGGAAGGACTTTCAGAGGGTACAAATATAAACGAGGGGCCGATTCATCAAGGCACAAGACAATATGGCGAATCAATTATGTCTCCGGGAAACAATTGGTTTTGCATTATAAACCATTATATACATGGGTCAGACCTTTATAAATTTGATAATCAAAATGGAAATATCTTTCATATTGCATCCCTTCCATTAACAGGTTTTTATTATGGCATAGAGTTTAGTCCGGATGAAACAAAACTATACATTTCCGGCCATGACAATACTAAGAGTGTTCTATACCAATACGATATAAGCGATGAAGACCCTATAGCAATTCAAAGCTCAGCACAATTGGTTGGCACAGTTTCCAACAGACACTTTGGAGCACTAAAATTAGGTCCAGATGGTAGAATCTATGCTACAAAACACACTAATTTTAATGGAGATAAATACCTTGGAGTAATCTATAATCCTAATAAGAAAGGTATAGAGTGCAATTTTGTTGAAGATGCTTTCTAATTATCAGATATGTCAAGTGGAATCTGGGGTTTTCCAACAACCATTACAAAAATTAAAGAAAATAACATCATAGAAGATGAATACGATATTGGTATTCCGTCAGCTTTTTCACCCAACGGAGATGGCGAAAATGAAACACTTGGTATCCTGGGCACCGGATTTGAGCTTATTGATTTTGTGATTGTCAGCCGTCAGGG
>PKSY01000139.1 GCA_002869405.1 Marinilabiliales bacterium | reverse complement strand
TGATATCGAATATGGTCATAGCAATATCATTCCTTTGTGGCATTTTGGCTTTTTGTATTGATTGAATTTATAATATGTGATTATATATTTATCAGTTGCTTGGTATCTTGCAAATGATAGTTAACCCGGATTTATAGCACCACTGCATTTACGATGCAGTTCCTCCAAAGTTTTGTACATTTGACCAGCAAATGGCAAAACAGAATCTCAATATCGTTTTGGTCGGTGCCGGCAACGTGGCCACGCACCTGGGAAGAGCGTGGCATAAGGCCGGCGTCAACATCCTGCAGGTATATAGCCGTAATCATACACCGGCTTCTACACTGGCACGCAAAATTAATGCAACCCCGCTCAGCAATCCTGCAGAAATCGATGCTTCCGCCGATGCCGTGATCTTCAGCCTCCGCGATAATTCATATTTAAATGTGCTGGAAAAGGTTGACCTACATGACACTCTCTTACTCCACACCTCGGGCTCCCTCGATATGGGTATTCTGTCTGCTGCATCAAACCGAATAGGGGTCATATATCCTTTACAGACTTTTAATAAACATAAAATCCTCGACCTCTCTCAAACACCATTCCTGCTGGAAGCCGGAAGTGATGCGGATATGCCTATGATTGAAAAACTGGCAGCTCTGATTACCGGGAATATCGTGCATATCTCCTCCGAACAAAGAGCAACTTTGCATGTGAGCGCTGTATTCTCCTGCAACTTTGTGAACTATCTCTACACAATTGCTGAAGACCTTCTCAAGGAGAAAAACCTGGATTTGGATCTTATACGTCCACTAATCCTTGAAACTGCCCAAAAAGTGATGACTGAATCACCATCTGAGGTGCAGACCGGACCGGCGAAGCGCAACGACACAAAAATAATAACCAAACATTTGGAAAGTCTTTACAACAATCCCGAATACAGGGAGTTATATAAGAATCTGACAGAAAAGATTATTCACAGAAATAAGGAAAGCTTTAAAAATGACAAATTATAAAGAGAAGCTTAAAAACATAACCACATTTATTTTTGATTACGATGGAGTGCTCTCAGACGGCAGTGTAGTTATGATGCCCGACGGCGATGGCGTAAGACGTACCAATGTTAAAGACGGTTATGCGCTAAACCTGGCCGTACGTAACGGATATCACGTTGCTATTATCTCCGGCGGAAAAGCCAAATCCATGGAGAACCGTTTGAAAGCATTGAAAATCCCCGACATCTATCTCGGTGTGTCATACAAATTGGAAAAATACGAAGAGCTGTGTGATATGTATGATCTTAAACCCGAGGAGATTATATATATGGGTGATGATATTCCGGATATGCCTGTGATGAAAAAAGTCGGCCTTGCATGCTGTCCTGCTGATGCCTCAGAAGAGGTTAAACAAATATCAGAGTACATCTCGCCAAAAAAAGGTGGAGAAGGTTGTGCCCGGGATATAATCGAACAGGTAATGCGTATTCAGGGTAAATGGATGAATGACTCTGCATTTCACTGGTAACAATTAAATTATGAAATCATACCTTAAACTCATTCGCTGGCAGACTCTGCTGTTTCTTATTCTGACTCAATTCCTTGTGAAATATGGGATTATTGCAGGGTTAGTTCCCGATAGAATAGGCTTCATTGAAACTCCCGACCCTGCATTTATACTCATGGTCATCGCAACGGCATTTCTCGCAGCCGCAGGATTTGCTATTAACGACTATTTTGACGTCAAGAAAGACCTCCTCACTCATCCTGATCGTGTAATGGTTGATGTAAAAGTCCCCCGAAACAAGGTTATACTTACACATACCATTTTTAATATTCTTGGCGTCGGAACAGGGATCGCCGCATCATGGATGGCAGGAAAACCTTTTTATTCATTGATATTTATTCTGTTAAGCATCTTCCTTTTTATATATTCTGCTCGCTTAAAGAAAAGAGTTTCCGGAAGCGCTATAATGATTGCCGTATTCCCTTTTGCAGCAATTGAACTGGTATGGTTATTCGAGTCACGCATCTTTCCTGAGTTAATCGGAGAACAACACCTCACAATATCCAGATTTGTAGCTTTCTACGGATTTTTTGCTTTTCTGACTACCATCATCCTGGAATATCTTAAACAACTTGATGAATTAAAGTATGATATGAATGGAACGAACTCCTTTATCAGGAATCTGGGAGCCAATAAAGGACAAATACTGATCTATCTGCTGATGTTTCTTAGTGCCGGGTTATTGATATCTGCTGCTCCGGTGATACTGTTTCCCTATTATCGTATTACAATGACGGTTCTTGTTGTGGTGCTGATTTTGATTGGTGTGGCGATGTTTCGCTTTACTAAAGCCATTGAAACCAAAGATTATCGGTTAATCGTTATCATCCTGAAGGCTGCTATGCTCGTGGGAGTATTGTCAATGTTAACCATTAGTATCCGATGAAACAGTTTGAGGCGTTTAATATTGTGCTTGGGTCCGGCTCTCCCCGAAGAAAGAAACTGCTTGAGGAAATGGGGCTGTCTTTTACGGTTTCACCTTCTCAGTGTGAAGAGAAAATAAATCCGGAGTGGGATTTTTGTGAAGCTGCTGAAAATCTTGCACTACAAAAGGCTGATGCGTTTGATGAGAGTTTATTTTCAGAAAGTACAATCTTAATTACTGCTGATACAATTGTTTGCACTGAAAGTGAAATCCTTGGAAAACCACTGAACAAAGAGGAAGCATTTGAAATGATCAGCTCTTTGTCGGGGAATACACATCAGGTTATTACAGGTGTGTGCCTAAAAAGCAGCCGGAGTCAGAAGTTATTTCACGTTTCAACGGACGTGACTTTTGCTACACTTACAAAAGAGGAAATTAGCCGTTACATTGATCTTTTCCGGCCATATGATAAAGCCGGAGCTTATGGAATCCAGGAATGGATAGGAATAATCGGTGTGGAACATATTGAAGGATCTTATTTCAATGTCATGGGTCTCCCAACACACAGATTGTACAGTGAATTAAAGCGTTTTACTGAAAGTTTTTAAAATGAAAAGACAACATATTTTTATTACCAATGATGATGGTGTTGATGCCCCGGGGATTCGTAGCCTGATTAATTTCGTTCGTCCTCTGGCTGATATAACCGTTGTAGCACCGCAAAAAGGCCATTCAGGACAATCTCATGCTGTAACAGTTGGCGTTCCGATTCGCCTGAAACGTCTTGTAAATGAACCCGGATATCGGATTTTCAGTTGTAGCGGAACTCCGGTTGATTGTGTTAAACTCGGTCTTCAGCAACTCTGCGAAGAGCCTCCTGACCTTTTAATATCAGGAATTAACCACGGAAGCAATGCAGGAATAAACCTCTTCTATTCAGGAACTATGGCTGCTGCATCTGAAGGTACTATTAACGGAATTCCGTCAATAGGATTTTCATTGTGCAATTATTCGCATAATGCTGATTTCTCCGCATGCAAAAATCCGGTGATTGAGATTGTTAATAATGCGTTGGAGAATCCTTTACCAAAAGGTGTTACGTACAATGTGAATATCCCCGATCTTAAGCCCGAAGAAATTAAAGGAATCAAAGAGTGCAGAATGGGAATTGGTCGCTGGGTTGAGGAGTTTGATAAACGTACCGATCCTTTCGGACGAGACTATTTCTGGCTTACCGGTCGTTATGACCCTGTTGAAGTTGTTGATGGTACTGATCATCATGCACTGGAAAACGGTTTTGTATCCATGGTTCCGTTAACCCTGGATATGACAAATTATACATACCTGAAAAATATTGCTGAAAATGTACAAAAAGGATAATTTTAATACCGGATTTCTTGTCAGTCTGCTTGAAATCTTTTTAGTGATGATTATTGTAGCCGGAATTTATGGTAGCAAAAATGGAAGTTTCGGATTTGAATACCCCGGAAAATCAACCATGCTGGCGATTATTCCCGGTGCAGTGAATGTGTGGTATTTCTTTAAAAAGAAAAAGGAAAATAGTGGAAGAGGGGCACTGATAGCTACCTTTATCGCTGCTATATCCATCTTTATTCTTTTGGGCAGGATATGAAGTATTATGTGATCGCCGGTGAACCTTCGGGAGATTTACACGCTGCAAATCTTATCCGCTCACTGAAAAAGTGTGACGATAATGCTGAATTTCGTGCCTGGGGCGGAGATGAGATGATGGACGAAGGTGCTGTTATTGTCAGGCATATCCGTGACCTCGCCTTTATGGGTTTTGTGGAGGTGCTGGCAAATATTCGCACCATATCCCGTAATCTCAGGCTTTGTAAAGATGATCTCACAGAATTCCAACCCGACGTATTAATTCTGGTCGATTACCCGGGCTTTAACCTGAGAATTGCAGAATATGCGAAAAAGCATAATTTCCGTGTGTTTTATTATATCTCACCTCAGGTATGGGCATGGAAGAAAAACAGGGTTAAGAAAATCCGGCGATTCGTGGATAAAATGTTCGTAATCCTTCCCTTTGAAGAGGAGTTTTATAAACAACATAATGTTCCTGTTTTTTATGGCGGAAATCCTGTTATGGATGAAGTTGAGCAGTTTCGCAAAAGCGCAGACAGAACAGAAATAGAGAGTGACCGGGAAATTATTGCGCTTCTACCCGGGTCACGAAGCCAGGAAATAAAGAAAATGCTTCCCGTGATGGCAGCACTTGCCGTAAAATATCCTCAGTATGTTTTTATTATTGCCGGAGTGGAACATCAGAGGGAATTGTACCACCCATTCCTGGAAATCGCCGAAAACCTGCGCATAGTATTCGGAAAAACATACAGGTTGCTGAATAGTTCCACTGCAGCAATCGTTACTTCAGGTACAGCAACACTTGAAACTGCCGTTTTCGGAGTCCCTCAGGTGGTTTGTTATGCCGGTTCTGTAATATCTGTTACTATCGCACGGCGTTTAATTAAAATTCCATATATCTCTCTGGTGAATCTGATTCTTGATAAACCGGCTGTAAAAGAGTTGATTCAGTCTCAATTAAAGATTGATAATCTGCATCGGGAGTTTGGAAAAATACTTCCCGGAACTGATACCCGCAGAGAAATTGTATCTTCGTATTCTCAATTAAAGGAAATGCTCGGTGGTGCCGGTGCTTCCGAAAGAATTGCAAATGAAATGTGGTCTTTACTTTCAAAAAATAATACAAAATGAGAATTCTTGTAATTTCTGTAGTCCTGATGCTGGCAACAGCATTTTCATCATGTAATAATCCCAAAGAAAAGAAAGAGAACCCTGAAACAAAGGTTACTGCTACTCAGGATACATCAGGTATGTGGCTTGGAAATGACGTTACAAAAGAAAAGAAGATTATCAACTCTGCAGAGATACAGGGCGCTGTCGACCTTTCTCAAATACGTAATGGTATTGCCTCGGCTCAGAAAGGTGATTATGAATCCGCACTGGCTGATTTTGATAAAGCTGTAAACGAAGATCCCTCCAATGCACATTTTCTCTATTACCGGGCTGAAACATATCTAAATCTGAAACAATATGACAAGGCCTGGGATGATATCCATGCCATTGAAAGAATTAATCCCGACCTGAAAGATTTTCATGCATTAAAAGGCCGCTACCACACTGCTGTCGGTCAACATACTGATGCTTATCACGAATATCGCATTGCATTGGAAACCAATTCTGAAGATGCAATATTGTGGGATGCCAAAGGTGCTTCTGCAATGAATATCATGAAACTTCCGGAGGCAATGGAGGCTTTTGATAAAGCGCTTGAACTTGACCCCGAACTGGCATCGGCGTATTACAACAGAGGACTTCTCTTTGCCAATAACCAGGATTTTCAGAAAGCTATCGATGATCTTTCCATCTCAATAAATCTTGATGATGATAATCCTGAAGCCTATATTAACAGAGGTAATGCATACTTCATGATGAAGAATTATATGATGGCTGAGGAGAATTATGCGAAAGCTGTAGAACTTGACCCGCAAAACTGGCTGGCATATAATGGGATGGGAAGTGTGAATAAAGCCAATGGTAACAATCTGCAGGCGATAGTTTATTATTCCAAAGCCATTGAAATAAACCCCGATGCCGCCAATGCGATCTATAACCGCGGGCTTGCAAAATATGCCAATGGCGATCGTGCCGGTGCTTGTGCCGACTGGACAAAAGCAAAGGCTCTTGGAGTTACGCCCGCTCAGAAGTGGCTCGATATGTATTGTAAATAATTTCTATTTGTAGGGTCATAAATCGGTCTTTTCTGCATTAATAAGCAGAAAATAATAACCGGATGAAAGACCTGAATCAATTTCCCCTTGTAAGAGTACTTCTTTTCCTGATTCCCGGAATTTTATTGGGAGAATTCCATGGTGGCTTCAATTTCCCTGCTGTAGTGATTATTTCATTATCAGTGGTCTCGCTCATAGTATGGTTCTGGATTTTAAAGATGCAGACAAGTGTCCGTTATCATTTCGTCGCAGGACTTCTTATTGCGATCTCAATCCTGTCATTAGGGTATCTTATTACCTCCTGCGGCAAACCGAAAGCCTTATCAACCACTTACAGGGAATCTGTTGTCGTTTCAACAGTAAAGGAGGCCACGGTAAGGAAAGGAGTGAAGTTAAAGATTATCGGTGAATCTGTGGATGATGCAGGCACGGAGCTCCGGAACCTTATGATTGTGGTTCGGGATACAAATGAAGTTATATCATTGCTTCCCGGCGACAGGTTTATTTTGCAAGGCAGAATCTCTCCGCTGCAGTTTCCGGTGAATCCCGGAGGTTTCGACTATAATACCTTCTTGCGAAGAAAAGGAATTTCCGGTATAGTCTATTGTAATCATTCTGACATTGAGATAGCTGAGTCTTCCCGCAAGCACCGGATACGGCGGTTAGCCACAATATCCCGCCAAAAACTCCTTCTCCGCCTTAATGATTATGCTCCCACGCAGGAATTGTATGCAATTGCGGCCGCGCTGTTGATAGGTTACGATGATGACCTGTCCGGTGAATCACGGGATGATTTCAGCAGGGCAGGGGCCATGCACATCCTTTGCGTCTCAGGCTTACATGTCGGAATAATATTCCTGATTCTGAATATTGTGCTGAAGCAGATTCTGAGAAAGAAAAGTCTTCGCTGGATCCGATACATACTCTTACTCTCGGGGTTATGGTCGTATGCTTTTATTACCGGTCTCTCTCCCTCAGTAATGCGCGCTACCGTGATGCTCACTTTTGTGGTTACAGGGAATGAACTTGAGCGTTATACTTCAGTGTATAATTCAATTGCAGCATCTGCACTGCTACTGCTATTTATCAATCCCATGTTGCTCTTTTCAATTGGCTTTCAGCTAAGTTATGCTGCCGTTATTGCAATTATTGCATTGCAGAAACCCATTGCCGCGTTAATTACACCTAAAAACAAAATACTTCTTAAGAGCTGGGAAATACTTGCCGTGTCAATTGCTGCTCAGGCCGGAACTTTCGCCCTTGCAGCTTACTATTTTCATAGTTTTCCTACCCTGTTTCTGATTACAAACCTGGTTGTGATTCCTCTGGCTTCATTGATCCTCTACTCAGGAATAATATATCTTGCGGTCTCTTCGATTCCTGTTGTTAACAGTTTTGTCGGTACTGCATTTTATTTTCTTATTGATGTATTGCGGCGGTTCACAGGTGCAGTCGCAGTGGTACCTCATTCCGCAATTCAAAATATTAACCTCTCTGCTGTGCAGGCAGTTTTTATCGCAATAACTATAATATCTGCTACTTATCTCATATATAAAGGAATATATAAAAAGTTGATATTTATAACCCTGCCTGTAGCTGCACTGATTCTCTCATTTTTTATAAAGCAGGCATTCTTTTCAACTCAGTCCCGGGTGGTGGTTTATAGTGATTATCGTGAGCTTGTAGTTGAAATGTTTTCAGGTAGCGATGCAATACCGCTATATGTCAGTGACTCAACAAAAGACCGGAGTTTTACGGTTGATGATGCTCATCGTAAGTATGGAATCCGCAAGGTGGTAACGGAAAAAGTAATTCCGGGGTATTGCGGTGCAGGTTCCGGTGGTTCCACTTTGCAATTTTTTCTCCTTGGCGGGATAAGGATAGCCGTTTGTGAAGGAGCAATATTCTGTAATAATATAAACGATTTCCCGGAAACGGACATTCTGATACTACGAGGAATTTTTGAAACTGAAGCACTTGACATCATCTGCCGAAAGGCAAAACAAATGATAGTAACAACAAATAATTACGATTATGATAAAGTCCAAAAATGCAATCTGAACAAGGGGATGAAACATATATGCACAGCTACAGATGGTGCTTGCGTGATTTCTGCCTGTTATTTCCCGTCGGGGCGGATATTAACATCAATAAAGACCGGAAGATGATCACCAAAGCCCCCAAGGTAATTCATACCGCTGTAGGTTCGGAAAAGCTTTTTTCCCGGCGACTTCGGATCCTCTGTGAAGAGAAATGGTGCTTTGCAGAAATGTGCAGTCCGGCCTGTAATTTCATAACCAAATTCTGTATTGTATAGCCCGTCGCTTACCACAATCTGGTCAAAAATACTCCAGACGGATCCGTGTTTCAAAGTTCCGTGCGGCTCCTTCCAGTGTGCATCATCCATAAGGTTTACAAGGCTACTCTTTTTTGTTTGCAGATGAATAAGTACACTTTCGTCTTCCGGGTCGTCGTTTAGATCTCCCATGATAATGATTTTTGCCCCGGAGTCATCGTTGAGAATTGAATCGCAGACCCCGGCAACAACTGATGCCACGAAGTTTCGCTTTGGAATTGTAGCCAGAAGTCCACCAAAGCGTGAGGGCCAGTGATTGACGAAAAAGTGCATGGTGTCAAGGTTCTTTACAATCGCTTTTACATACAGAATATCCCGCGTTCGTCCGGCAGTGTCGAAGGGGAACCGAATGGTAATCGGTTGGCTGTGTAGCGGAACAATAAGCTCCGGGTCGTAAATAAATGCGACATCCACGCCTCGCCGGTCGGGTGACTCATACTGTATGAACTTAAATTTGCGCCTTGCCAATGGCGTTTGTTCCAGAAGCTGCCTGGTTACGAAGCAATTCTCAAGCTCACAAACTCCCAGCGCAGCAAGTCTGCTCTCACCCTCAATGGCCAGAATGGTTTTGTACAGATGCCGTAATTTGCATTGATAACGATCATAATTCCAGCCTTTTATGCCGCCGGGTAAAAATTCATCATCGCGCTTTTCAGGGTCATCATAGATATCGAAAAGATTCTCCACATTATAAAAAGCAATCCGAAGTGTTGAGGACTGCCCCAGCGAAACAAACGAAGCGATGAAAATGATAAGGGTAAGTATTGCTGTTTTCATACCGCTTAATGCAGAAAAGTAGAAAATATAACCCATCCGAAGGTGTGAATTTTCTGTTTATATTTGTACAAAACCGATCCTGTATGAAAAATCTGATTATAGCTCTTCTTGTATTCGTCTCACTGTGCAGCTGTGCCCAGAATGATTTTCTTTTCAATGGTGAGATACAGAATTCTCCCGGCGAAGAAGTAATTGTTATGAGCCTCTATGGTGATAATGTTGAAATTCTTGATACCGTTGCTACTGCTGATGGACAATTTTTATATTCTCCCGGTCCTGCTGTTTCCCACGGCGTGTTGCGCCTTGATGCCGGAAACAGAAATTATATCGACCTGATTTACGACGGAAATCCTCTGGACTTTGTCGTGGATTACAATGATCCATTGCTACGGATGGAAATCACGGAATCTGATGAAAACAGACTTTGGTATCGCTATCGTCAAAGTCGTGAAAGCTTCGAGCGCAGACTGGCTGTGCTGGGAAATGCACTTTCCTATTATCCCGACAACGATCCGTTTTACGCTACTATGCAGGATGAATACCTTACCATCCTTGAAGATCAGGAAATCTTTATGGATGAGATGGCTGCGATGGATACAAAAACCATGGCCGGATTTCTCATCCGTTGTGATATTATGCCTGTTATCCCGCAGGAATTGGCTCCAAAAGATCAGCTTGCATGGGTGAAGGAGCATTTTTATGATAATATCGACTTTAGTGATGACCGTGTACTCTACAGCGATATCCTGCCAAAGAAGATTATTGAATACCTGAAGCTCTATGCCAACAGAAACCTTTCCCGTGAAATGCTGGAACAGGAGTATATGAAAAGTGTGGATCATATTATGAGTTTTGTAGGAGGTAAAAACGATGAGGTAGAGGAAATGGTGATCAATCATATGATCAATGGTTTCCAGCAACTGGAATTTCAGGATGTGGTGACCTATATCGTGAATGAGTATGTGCTTGGGAATACCTGCGTGGATGAAGAAAGAAAAGCAACTCTGGAGGAAAGAATTGAGGGTTTCGACAAAATGGCCATTGGGAAGATAATCCCTGACTTCTCAATCACCACCACAAAGGGTGAGAATATCACACAGGAAAGCAATACACCTTACCGGCTGATCATGTTTTGGGCCAGCTGGTGTCCTCACTGCATGCAGGATATGCCCGAAATTATCAGTAATCTGAATGAAGTAGATCAGAAGCAGATAGAAGTGATAACAGTGTCTGTGGATGAAGTGAAAGAGGAGTGGGAAGAGGCTAAAAAGGGTCATCCCGGTTGGTGGAAAGAGAGTTGCGACCTGAAAGGATGGAACGGCGACATGGCCAACGATTTTTACATCTATGCCACACCGACCATATTACTGTTGGACAGAAGCGGCAAAATACTTTCAAAACCGGTTAATAGCGGACAGTTAAAGCTGGCGCTGCAGCAGGAAGGTTTATTACCTTAAGCAAAAGAGAGCAGCATTTTGCACACAATACAATAAAGTATTATCTTTGCATCCTTTTCGGGACGTTAGCTCAGTTGGTTTAGAGCGCTTGCTTGACAGGCAAGAGGTCACTGGTTCGATTCCAGTACGCCCCACACCGAAATACAACCCTAATTACTTGATAGTGAGTAGTTAGGGTTTCTTGTTTTATTTAGGGTCTGCATTAAAGATTGTTTTAAATACTGGATTTTTAAACGGGTTTTGCTTACTTTTGTACAAATCACTCGACCTATACTCGACCCGGTCGAGTAAAACAATTACAAACTATGGCATCTGTAAAACCCATAATACGAAGGAATAAGCCACTGAAAGATGGAACCTTCACAATCTATATCCAATTGATACACGACCAAAAGTCTGCCGTTATAAAGACTGATTTTAGAGTTAAGGGTAATCAGTTTAAAGACGGAGTAGTTGTAAAGCATCCCTCAGCCTCACATATTAACATGCAGATACGCGCGAGGCTAAATGAGTATGAACAAAAGCTTATTGATGCAACAACCAGGTTACCGATGATGAGTATTGGTGATGTTCGGAATATGCTGATTTCCGACAGTATTAATGCTAGATTGGATTTTTATTCCTTTGTCAGGGATGAAGTTGATAAAGATGAAAAAATTGGAATGTCAACGAAAAAGACTTTTGAATATACAATTAAATATCTCGAATCTAGATTTCCTGATCTTTGTTTTCAGGATATTACTCCTAAATGGTGTCATGATCTTGAATATAACTTAAGGTTAGAAAACATGTCAGTAGGCACAATCTCTTACCACATGCGAAATATTAAAAATATGTATAATCGGGCAATCAATGCAAATATGCTTGATCAGAAGTATTACCCTTTCCGGAAATATAAGCCGCCACAAAAGAAGAATAATAGAAAGAGAGATATGTCAATTGGAGAGATAAGGAAACTGTTAAAGCTGAAGAATCTTTCTGCAGGACAGGAAAAAGCCAGGGATCTGTTTATGCTTTCATTTTATTTAATTGGGATTAACTTTAAAGATATGTTAGTAGCAAAGCAGC
>PKSY01000266.1 GCA_002869405.1 Marinilabiliales bacterium | reverse complement strand
TATCGTATGTTTCTTGCAAATCATAAATACATTCATCTAAATCATCTACGCCAATATGACGCTCCCAATATTGCGAGTAAGATGGAATAATTAAGATAAATAGAAAAAATACTGAAAAGATGCATTTGAGCACCTTTTCAGTATTAAATGAATAATAATTGACCATTATAAGTGTGTTACTTTGTGTGATTCTTTCTGAACCCCATTTTCGTAGAGTGTGATTATATATACTCCGGGGCTATAATCACGTAAATTGATTATCGTTGATGATGGCGCAGTTGATAATTCAATTATTTGAATTACTGTTCCATCTATTGTCGATATAATAACATAACTATCATTGACATTTTCTTCGCTAAGATAATCAATTGTGAGATACAAGGATGCCGGATTGGGATAAAACTTTGTGGCAGGGAATGGACAAATCGCTGAATCCCGGTCGTGCAGCACCTACAGTGCTGTGAGGTCGGCGAAGCCGCCCTAAAACCCCGGTCTTCCAACCCGGGTAAATCCTCTGTGGCCCCTACAGAGCCTTCCGCTCCGGCACAAGTTACAACCCACACCCAACTCCGTCAGAGGTCACAACCACCGCACATCTCCATCAGGAGCAACAACTAACGCACAGCTCCGTCAGGAGCGACAACACGCATATCCCTGTGCGGAAGCACAGTGCAGCGCAAGCAAGCACAGGAGTAAACGCACACACCTCCCAGCTCCGTCAGGAGCGACAACCCATCTGGCCCTGTGAGGAAGCACAGGGCTCCAAGTCCACCCCCAAACGTTTCTTTTTCTACCTTTGCCAAAATCTTTATCGCAATGTTCACAAACTATAAGGAGACGCTCGAATTCCTGTTTTCTCAACTTCCGATGTATCAG
This sequence comes from Marinilabiliales bacterium, assembly GCA_002869405.1. Lineage (GTDB taxonomy): Bacteria > Bacteroidota > Bacteroidia > Bacteroidales > BM520 > BM520. Next base: position 1,135 of record PKSY01000266.1, on the reverse strand, counting down.
CGTACCGGGGCTGCAGCATATAAGGCTAACCTCGACAATACTCATGCACTATGTGCTATGCTCGGAAATCCCGAAAAGGAGATCCCTGCCATTCATGTGGCCGGAACCAACGGAAAAGGATCTGTTTCACACATGCTTACTTCCGCGCTGATGGAACAGGGATACAGGGTCGGATTATATACCTCCCCCCATCTCACCGATTTCCGTGAACGCATTACAGTAAAAGGAAAACAGATCAGCGAGCAGGAGGTGATGGACTTTGTGAATGAGTAACGGGAGCAATTTGTACAGGTCGCACCCTCTTTCTTTGAGATGACTTTTGCGATGGCACTACATCACTTCAGAGAAAAAAATGTGCAGGTGGCAGTGTTTGAAACTGGCATGGGAGGAAGACTCGACAGCACTAATGTGGTAAAACCGGTGCTATCTGTAATTACAAATATCGGGCACGACCACCAGCAGTTTTTGGGCGATACCATTGAAAAGATTGCCGCAGAAAAAGCCGGTATCATTAAGGACGGCATCCCTGTTGTTATCGGACAGAAACATCCTGAGACTGAGGATTTATTTCTCAAAAAAGCTACAGAAATGTCAGCTCCGATAATTTTTGCAGCAGAACACCTGAAGGTTACTGAAGGTGAGATTATTTATTCCGGAGAGAACAAAACTCCTGAATACAAAATCTTCCGCATGGAGACACTTCAGCAGAAAATCCCGGAGCAAATTTTTTCCGGTGTAATGGGCTCATATCAGACAGAGAATATCACCACCGCAGCGGTTGCCATGGCGATGCTTCAAAACACCAACTTCCCGGTTTCTACCACATCCATAAAGGAAGGTTTTAAAAACATTATAAAAAATACCGCGCTCAGAGGCAGATGGCAGACACTTCAAACATCACCTCTTACTGTTTGCGACACAGGGCATAACAAGGAGGGTATTGAGCAGGTTGTTGGTATGATTAAGAATACGCAGTACAAAAAACTTCATCTGGTGCTTGGGGTTGTTAATGATAAAGACGCAGCAAGTATTCTGCAGGCCTTCCCTGCTAATGCTGCTTATTACTTTTGCCGGGCTTCAATACCACGCAGTCTGGATGCTGAAGAATTAAAAGATACTGGTAAAAAGATTGGTT
>PKSY01000152.1 GCA_002869405.1 Marinilabiliales bacterium | reverse complement strand
TATCATCCAATAAAGCCAAATCGCTTTGACAGGAGAAAGGTGCTTCCGGAATTGTATATGTATGAGTTTGACGGGAAAAAGTTTGCCTATACAGCACTAACATATTACATGGGGATTAAAGATCAGTCGTTTAGGAATGGTGACAAGCTTTTGGCAACAGCCATTAGTGCAGAGCTTGTAAAACCGGTGAATTTTAAGCATAACCTCGGTTTAGGATTTGATGTGGCTCACTACTTTCCTCTTTCACTTGAAAGTAAGGATCAGCATCTTACAAAATATGGCATTTGTGGTGCATGGCATATGAAGCTCTGGGTAGTCTCTTTTGACTTTGCCATGGGTGTGGAAATCTTTAAACCAGATGAAATATACCTCGGCTCAATGTATGAAAGAGCTGCTTTTAAATACCATTTCGACAATGGTATGTACACATACTTTGGTTTAAAGGCACTTTACGGAAGAGCAGATTTTATTATGTTTGGGGTGGGTTATAATGTGAAGATGATATACTATTAATGAAAAGATACTACTACATATTAGTTGCGATTCTGGCATTCTCATTTTCAGGATGTGAAAAGCCGCCACAGGCACTGAAGCCTGCCGGTAAGGCTGAAACACAGGTTCGTAGCATCAGTCATGCAGGAAAACTATTTTTGCTTGACGATGTGGATATTATCTTTTCTGATTCTGTTCCTGTTGATGAAGCATGGATTACAGGAGGGAAATATCTTCTGGATTGGGTGACGGTTGAAAACCGGAATGACAGTCTGTTTGTAGGGAATGATAACCGTGCAAACTGGATACGCAGTTATGAAAAACGTCCTGCGGTAAAGCTTAATCCTGCGCGCTATTATTATATTGAGTATGACGCTGCCGGTCACATTTTCTGCGAAAGCACCATGATAAGAGACTCTGTGAGCCTTGTTGTAAAAGGCGGCGGCGGCAGCATTGAGATGGATGTAAATACCGGAATGGTAAGAGTATCCAATAACACCGGTACTGTTGATGTTAGTTTTACGGGGTACTCACATCTTACTTATCTTTTTAATGGCAGCTATGGCCCACTTTTGTGTAAGGATTTATACAGCCATCTGATATTTCTGACTAACAGTGGCTTCGGTGATGTACATGCCCGTGGGGGTGAGTTGTTTGTTGGCAGAATTCGCAGCAGTGGAAATGTCTATATATACGGCAATCCGGAGGAGACGGATCTCGCCTGCTCCGGATCGGGACAATTTATTTCAGTAGAATAATACCTTTATTAATATGACAAGGCAAATACCACCCTTTGTTTGGAAGGTTTGCCGCTATAGATACATTTTCCTTCTTCCATCTCACCATCCACAGGAATAAGACGGATTGTTGCCTTAGACTCTTCCTTGATCTTCTGTTCTGTCTCAGGTGTCCCGTCCCAATGTGCAAGGATGAAACCTTTTTTATTCTCCAGGATATCCTTAAACTCATCCCATGAATCAGCTTTTCTGATGTTTTCTGTTCTGAAATCCAGTGCTTTTTGGAATAGATTGTTCTGAATATCTTCAAGAAGCTTTTCAATATGCTCAATGATTCCCTCCAAAGGCAGAATCTCTTTTGTGAGCGTGTCTCTGCGTGCTACTTCCACAGTACCATTCTCCATATCGCGTGGGCCCATTGCCAAACGTACCGGAACACCCTTGAATTCATATTCGTTGAATTTCCAGCCGGGCTTATAAGTATCACGATCATCATATTTCACAGAAATACCTTTTTCCTTGAGTGCAGCAATAACAGGCGCCAGTTTTTCAGAAATGGCTTCAAGTTGCTCCTCTTTCTTATAAATAGGAATAATGGCAACCTGAATAGGAGCCAGCTTTGGAGGCAGCACAAGGCCATTGTCATCAGAGTGAGTCATAACCAGGGCTCCCATTAGTCGGGTTGATACTCCCCATGATGTTGACCATACATATGTAAGCTTATTCTCTTTATTAAGGTATTGCACATCAAAGGCCTTGGCAAAATTCTGACCAAGGAAATGAGATGTTCCTGCCTGAAGTGCCTTGCCGTCCTGCATAAGTCCTTCAATACAGTAAGTCTCAATAGCTCCTGCAAATCGTTCATTTGGTGATTTAACGCCTTTTAATACCGGCATGGCAAGGAAATTTTCGGCAAACTCAGCATACACATTCATCATCTGAATGGTTTCATCAATAGCTTCCTGCTCCGTAGCGTGAGCTGTATGTCCTTCCTGCCAGAGAAATTCTGCCGTGCGCAGAAAGATACGGGTACGCATCTCCCAGCGAACAACATTAGCCCACTGATTCACCAGAATCGGCAGATCACGGTATGACTGAATCCAGTTTTTATAGGTGTCCCAGATAATAGTTTCCGATGTGGGGCGTACAATAAGTTCTTCTTCAAGTTTTGCATCCTCATCAACGATGATTCCATTTCCATCAGGGTCATTCTTCAAACGGTAATGTGTTACCACTGCACACTCTTTGGCAAAACCTTCCACATGGCTGGCTTCACGACTAAAAAATGATTTCGGAATGAATAAGGGGAAGTATGCATTGCTGTGGCCGGTGTCCTTGAACATTTTATCAAGGGTAGCCTGCATTTTTTCCCAGATTGCATATCCGTATGGTTTGATAACCATACATCCGCGTACAGCGGAATTCTCAGCCATATCAGCCTTTACCACCAACTCATTGTACCATTGGGAGTAGTTTTCCTTTCTAGATGTAAAATTTTTCGCCATTTTCTAATTGTGGTATAGTATTTGTTTCTTTTCGCACGATATAAACGTTGCAAAAGTAAATAATAATTTGACAATAATAAGAATAGCGATAACATTCAACTCATAGGAGGACACATCATGAAAAATCTGGCAATTCTATTTACAATAATCACCGCAGTAGCAGTAACAGGCTGCTCGACAGGTTCCTACACAACCGCCGGATATTACGACGACATCTATTATTCCGGATCCACAACAGAACCCGTTTCAACTACTGATCAAATTTCCGAGTATCAGTACCCTTCAACCGAAGAACCCGAAGAATACATCCCACAGAATTACGATAATGGTGCTCCTGAATATATCTCCTCAGAAACATTAACAGACGATCAGGGAAATACCTACATTACCAATAATAACTATTATGATGATGGTTATGATTATGATAATTATTACGATTATGAGTACTCCTCACGTATTCGTCGATTCCATAACTCTTATTATTTTGATAACTACTATCACGACTATTATACCAATATGTACTGGTATAACTACGACCCGTTCTACTGGGGCACAAGCATTTATTACGGATATCCATACAGTGGTTTCTCCATAGGGTTTGGATATCCTTATTACAGCTATAGAATGTATCGTCCTTACCGTTATAATTATTATGGATATGGTTGGTACGACCCATGGTATTCCAACCCCTGGTATGGCGGATCCTATGCACATGGATACAATAATGGCTTCTGGGATGGTTACTGGTATGGCTATTATGATGGACACTACTACAACAACGGTCATTACTGGAATGATGATCCATATCCATCTTCAAACAACTATTACGGACAGCGTCGCGGTCGTGGCGGCAGCGATGGTACAGTGAGCAATCCTACCGGCGGCCCCGGTTCAAACAGTGCTCGTGTAAAGGCTGCAACAGGAGGTGAAAACCTCACCAGCGGAGCAGAAAGCAGAATCGAACCTACCCCAACACCAGGTGTTTCAGGACGAGTTGCAAGTGCTACAGGTTCAGGTAATGCATCTACAGATACTCCAAGTCTTCGCGCTACAGAAACTCCCGGATCAACTCCCGGATCTTCTCCCCGCGCCGGAGCCTCAAGTACCAGCGGTGTAAGTGCTGAAAACACAACAAATACAACGCGTTCAGGTATTAACAGTGGTTCTTCTTCTACTAATGGTGTATCTGCTGAACGTCAGGGTACAACACGCATAACTCCCGGGTCATCATCAAATAGTTTAAGTGAAAAACCATCCCCTCGTGTAAGCAACACAGCAGGAAACACTACTACCCGGGCAGCAGAGCGTAACGAAAGCGAAAGATCTTCGTACCGCAACAATCCTGCTTCTAATTATACCCGCCCGCAAACTACAAGAAGTCAGACAACAACACGCAGTACTCCTTCTGCTACGCAGCGTTATAGTAAGCCAAGCAGTTACGAACACCGTGGTAGTGCAACTCCCAAGTCGTATGAATCACCTTCGTATAACAGACCGAAGTCAAGTAATGATTATACTCGTCCCAACACAAGGACTACCACACCATCGAATACGAACAGCAATAGTTACTCCAGCCCTTCAAGGAGTTCTGATTCAAGGTCGAATAAGACTTACAGCACTCCTTCAAGAAGCAGCAATACAAGGACTTACAGCACTCCATCACGTAACAGCAGGAGTGTGACAACACCCTCTCGGAGTAGCAGGAGTACTTCAACTCCATCACGCAGCAGTAATGTGAGATCTTCTTCACCAAGCCGTTCATCAGGAACAAGCAGAAGTTATAGCTCACCTTCACGAAGCAGCAGCAGTAGTAGCAGGAGTTTCAGCTCGCCATCGCGAAGCAGCTCACCATCAAGCAGCAGCTCACCATCGCGTAGCAGTAGCTCAGGCAGCAGCTCCTCTTCATCACGCTCCTCAGGTGGCAGAAAATAATTTTGATTAACAGAGTTTAAACACAATATAGAATCATGAAAAAGCTGTTTTTAATAACCGCATTACTATCGTCATGTATAGTATTTCTTCAGGCTCAGACTGCCGAAGATGCGCTCCGGTATTCAAACTTAACATTTGGTGGTACAGCACGCAGTGTTTCCATGGGTGGTGCCTTTGGAGCCCTGGGAGCTGATTTCTCCACACTCTCCACTAACCCGGCCGGAATAGGTGTTTATAAAAAGTCTGTCCTTTCTTTTACGCCTTCGGTATATACCGGCGAAACATCATCCGTGTACATGGGCGAAACAGGATACGACAATAAGTATAATTTTAATTTCGGAAACGCAGGGTTTGTCCTTGTCAGTGATACAAAAAACAGCTCTGTGTTTAAGAATTTTCAATTCGGATTTGGCGTAAACCGCACAAATAACTTCCATAACAGGATTCTCACAGACGGATATAATACCGAAACATCAATACGAACTATGTGGACTGATTATGCGAACTCAGAGGGTTCATTAAATCCTTTTGATACTGAGCTGGCGGTAAACAGCGGATTGATATTTTATGATTCATTATCAGGGCAGTACCTTAATGATGTTACCCGGACCGGCCTTGAAGAAGGTTATGTTTACCAACGTAAAAATGTTGTAACATCCGGTTCAATGAATGAAATTGTATTCTCAGCAGGAACAAATATTGGTGAGGTACTTTATCTTGGTGCTACTATCGGTTTACCCACAATTAAGTATGAATATCACTCCACCTTTGTTGAGAGCGACGTAAATGACAGTATTCCCTACTTTTCAGCTTTGGAGTATGATGAGCATCTTTCCACCACCGGTTCCGGTTTTAACTTTAAGTTTGGATTTATCCTTAAGCCTGTTTACTGGCTTCGCGTAGGTGGCGCAGTGCATACGCCCACATTCTTTAATGATATGTATGATGAATATTCTTCTGAAGTAGCCTCATATTTCGATAGCAATCAGAATGAGGTTGACGATGGCTGGGCTAAGTCTCCCGACGGATATTATAATTACGCGCTGGAAACACCGATGCGACTTTTGGGAAGTGTGGCCGTGGTAATTGGTAAGGCAGGTCTGTTAAGTGCTGAATATGAATATACTGATTACGGAAAGGCTAAATTCCGCAGCAGTGAGGATGATTTCTATAATGTAAATAATACAATTACAAATAGTTATATAGAAGGTCACAATCTGAAGTTTGGTACAGAATGGATGGTGGCACCAATGGTACGCATCAGAGGTGGATATCAGTTATACAGTTCTCCATATGCTGATGCTGTAAATGATGGCGGAATGCGCCAGGCAATATCCTTTGGTGCAGGTATCAGAGACAGGCATTTCTTTGCTGATCTGGCCTTTGTACGCAGCAATACAGCGCAGGATTATTACATGTACAGCAGTGAGTACGTTATGCCTGCGCAAAATACATATATCTCCAATCAGTTTTTGATGACACTGGGATTCCGATTCTAGTATCTGTTAAAGGACTAAAAAAAACGCCGGGATGAAAGTACATCGCCGGCGTTTTTTGTGACATTATATTCTCAATTATTCACCAATAATCTCATCAACTGAAGTTGCAATATCATCGTCAATCAGGATTCGTCCGCAATATTCACAAACAATAATTTTTTTGTGGATACGGATATCAAGCTGACGCTGAGGGGGGATTTTATTGAAGCAACCACCACAGGCATCACGTTCTACTTTTACTACTGCAAGACCATTTCTGGCATTCTTACGGATACGTTTGTATGCGAGTAACAGACGATCTTCGATAAACTTTTGCTGCTGAAGTGACTTTTCCTCCAGTTCCAGTTCCTCCTTTTCAGTTTCGGCCACAATAGTATCGAGTTCACCTTTTTTGATATCAAGGTCTTTTTGGAGTTCTTCAAGCTGAGCATTGGCTTTTTCAACATCCTCTTCTTTCAGCTTAATTGCAGCAGTATATTCTTTGATTCTTTTCTCTGAGAGTTGAATTTCCAGCGTTTGGAATTCTATCTCCTTGGATAGAGAGTCGTATTCGCGGTTATTACGCACATTCATTTGCTGCTCTTCATATTTTTTAATCAGAGCCTGTGCATCTTTAATCGTATTTTTCTTTTCTGTAATCTGATCTTTAAGCTCGTTTATCTCACTGTTATAGTTTTCGATACGAGTTTCAAGGCCTATTTTTTCGTCTTCAAGATCCTGAACTTCAAGCGGCAGTTCACCACGAACTATCCTGATCCTGTCGACCTTGGAGTCAATCTTTTGAAGGCTATACAGGGCAATGAGTTTTTGTTCGATTGTTACATCTGCTTCACTTTTTTGTGTTTTTGCAGCTGCGGATTGTTGAGGTTCCACACTTTCCGGTGCCTTCTGTTCTTTTTTCTTTGCCATGTCAGAATGTGTTATATGACTGTATTACAAGTATTTAACTGGATTCGTATTTACTTTTGAAATCGAGAGTGCAAAGGTAGGAATTTTTTCTTTAAGAACCTCAAACAGAAGTTCTTTAGTAAACTGTTCACTTTCATAATGCCCGATGTCAGCAACAATCATTTTCTTACCGGCTTCAAAATAGTCGTGATACTTGATGTCTCCGGTGATAAAAATGTCGGCATTTGCTCTTCTTGCGGCATTCATCAGAAATGACCCGCTACCGCCACATAGGGCAACGCGCCTGACTTTTGTTTTCAGGTCGCCGGTGTATTTTATACCTGGCAGGTTAAGTTTTTCTTTAATGAAATTGAAGAATTCTGAGGCAGGCAGGGGTTTTTCAAGATTTCCTATCATTCCTGCACCAACACCGGGATGATGATTTTCGAGTGCATAAATATCATATGCCACTTCTTCGTAAGGATGAGATTTTATAAGAGCAGCAATAATTTTAGACTTAAGGTATGAAGGAAAAACTACTTCGATGCGTGTTTCTTTTTCAGTATGGGTTTTTCCCTGTTCGCCCACAAAAGGATTTGTACCCTCTCCGGCTTGAAAAGTTCCTTCACCAATGCTGTTAAAGGAGCAATTATCGTAATTTCCTATTTTTCCTGCCCCGGCACTGAACATAGCTTTTCTTACCATTTCAGCATGAGCTTCCGGTACAAAAGTCACCAGTTTGCTTAATGCTCCTTTGCCCGGAACCAGAATTACCGGTTCATCAATTCCCAGAACCTCGCATAGTTTTCTGTTTACGCCCTGCGAAACATTATCGAGGTTTGTATGAATGGCATAAATGGTGATTTCGTGTTTTATGGCTTTTATAAGCGGATCGGTAACTGCATTACCGGGGATAATTTTCTTAAGCCCTTTAAAAATCAACGGATGATGTGCAATAACCAGATTTGCTCCGGTCTCAATGGCTTCATCAATAACTTCATCTGTAACATCAAGCGTTATTATTGCTCCTTTGCATTCGTCACTGTATGAGCCTGTAATTATTCCTGAGTTGTCATAATCTTCCTGATAGGCTGGTGGAGCAAATTCTTCAAGTACCTCAAAAATCTGAGCGTGTTTCATAATTCTGTTTTGAACAAAAATAAACAAATCTTTCGAGCTTTTCTGATGATTTGAAGCAGATGGCAGAGCTATTTATTGAATTTTAAATTTTATGTACAGATAGAAAAATCTGGTGTTAACAGTATGTTGGTTTTTTACTAAATCGCCTTTATAGGAGATGTTGGTTTTTATTCTTCGAAAAATTTTATTAAATTTGTGCTGCTTTAAGGTTGGGGACTTTTGTGCAGTAGGTATCGGGTGAATCGCAAATCTTTTTTATAACCACACTAACCGATGGGAACATTGCTACGTTTACTTGCATTTCCTTTGGCTCTTTTTTATGGGCTGATTATTCGTATTCGAAATAAGTGTTTTGATTTAGGCATTGTATGTAAAACCACCAGCTTTCCTATTCCTGTTATTTCTCTTGGAAATCTTACTGTTGGCGGAACAGGTAAAACACCTCATATTGAGTATCTTATAAGGCTTTTGAAGGATGACCACAAAATTGCAACATTAAGTCGTGGTTATGGACGAAAAACAAGAGGTTATCGTATTGGCGGCCCCGGGGATGATGCCACAACAATCGGGGATGAGCCCATGCAATATCTTCATAAGTTCAGGGATATTTTTGTTTCGGTTTCTGAATCCAGGAAAACCGGGATAGAAAATTTGATGAAACTGAAGCCAAAACCTGATGTTATTCTTATGGATGATGGTTTTCAACACCGTTGGGTGAAACCGGGGCTTTCAGTTCTTCTGACCGACTTTCATAATCTTTACACCGAAGATCATCTACTACCCACAGGGACTTTACGGGAACATGCATCCAACGCCAGCCGTGCAGATATTGTCATTGTAACCAAATCCGGAAAGGTGCTGTCACCAATTACCCGCAGAAATATTACCGGTCAGCTCCATCTGAAGCCTCATCAAAAGCTGTTTTTCTCTTACATAACCTATGACGACCTGCAGCCACTGCCCGGAATAAATTGTCAGCCGCCGGCAGATTGTTATTCATCGCTGTTGGTCTTTTCCGGAATTGCCAATACCTATCCTTTCAAATATTATCTAAAACGTTTTTGTACTACCCTTGAATCCATTGAATTTCCTGACCATCACAGCTATTCACAGAAGGATATCCGTACCATAAAGGGTGTTTTTGATGATATGTTTACAAAGAATAAGGCTATTGTGACTACAGAGAAAGATGCTATGCGGCTTCAGCATCCATCTATATTAAAGCATCTTGAGGGTATGCCGATTTATTATCTTCCCATAAAAATTGCTTTTCATAATGGTGATGGAGAGAAATTTAATGGTGAGGTGATGGATTTTATCCGCAAGTTTTAGTTTTTCTATTCCATAATCAGGGTTTTAACCCTCCATTTTTTATCGTCAGTTTTTAATGTTTTAACTGTAAGGAAACTTGCTCCCAGTGATGTTGCCAGTAATCCGCCGGTAATATAAAGCGTTCTGGCAGGAATCACCGGCGCTCTTTTGGTAAGAAGCCCGTTTATCCCGTCAAGGGCAAAATAACCTGCACCACCCATCCATCCAAGATTGGAAAGTAACATCATCATGCGGCGTTCCTGATATACTGCCCTGATAGAGGTGAGAGGGATTTTGGTGATCTTGTTCAGGTATATGGCGCTGTCGCGAATGCTGTATATTCTTCCCTCTGCTGTAATTTCATTTCCGTTCATTTCAAATGAGAGACTGATCTGATCGCCGGTAGTGTATTTGTGATTTTTAACTGTTCCCGGCTTCTCCACAATAAAGTAGCTGGTTTGTGCATTGATATATTGCGGGAGAAGTAAAGAAGAGAGAATCAGTATATAAAAACCTGTTAGCCTTAGTTTTACATTATTTGTCATAAGAATTCACTTTTTATCCCGAACTGGTGTTGTGCTAAGTTACGACTTTTGTAAAGTATATAACGAAAAAACTGTACTTTTGATATCCATGAGAAAGAGACCAATAGAAGTTTTAGTAATTTTTGTGATAAGCCTCGTGATGAGTGCTTGCAACAGCAATAACTCCGGAGTTTCAGTTTCGGGAGTTATCACAGGAACTGAAGTCAGGAGTTTAACTCTATTTGAGCTAAGTGTACATGACAGCAAGGAGCTGGGAACAGTTCAACTCAGCTCAAAGGGGAGTTTTAAGTTTGATTTTGAAGCTGAAGGGGTTGGATTTTACTACATCTCCGCAGATAATGACGACTATATTGTGTTGATTGCCGCTCCGGGAGAGGAGATTTCGGTTAATGCGGAGGGTTGGAGTATCTCTCAGACCTACAGTGTTTCCGGTTCAAAGGAATCAGCGCTTTTGCAGGCTTACCGAAAAGGCTATTATGAAAACCTAAATGGGCTGGCAGAGGCGAACCGTACATTGATACAAAGCAGAGGAGAGGATAATTATCCGGAGATTCATGCTGCCATGACCGAAAAAATGGAACAGCTTTATCTTCAACAAAAGGAGATTGCAACGAATTTTATTAAGAATAATCCGGGATCGCTTGCTTCGCTGATTGTAATCAACGATAAGTTTGGGCAAACGCATCTCTTTACAGATGAGGAGGATATGAGCTTGCTGAAACTTCTTGATGAGGGTTTAATGAAGGCATATCCCGGAAATTCACATACTTTGGAACACCATCAGCGGGTGATAAAGGCAGCGCAGAATTCGGAGATGGCCGCAGCACTTACGCCCGGTAATGAGGCACCGGACTTCTGCCTGAATACTGCCGAGAATAAAAAGCTGTGCCTGACCGATTTTAAAGGAAAGGTTGTGCTGGTTGACTTCTGGGCGTCGTGGTGTGCACCCTGCCGGAAAGCTAATCCGAAGATAAAAGTGTTATATGAAAAGTATCAGTCACAGGGATTTGAAATTTTAGGTGTTTCGCTGGATGATTCTATGGAAAAGTGGCAGGCAGCTGTAAAAGAAGATTGAATTACCTTGTCACAGGTTTCTGATCTTAAGGGACCCCAGAGTCCTGTAGCCAGGCTTTATAATATTTCAAAGATCCCGACTACCATGCTCCTTGACAGGGAAGGACGGATTATCGCCTTTGACCTGAGCTACGAAGCGTTGGAGTCGCAAATCAAAGCACATCTGTAATGGCCGGTAAACTCTATTTTGCATCTGATTTTCATCTTGGCATTCCTGATCATGCATCAAGTCTGATCAGGGAAAAAAGGCTTGTGCAATGGCTGGAGGAGGTTCGCCATGATGCAGAGGCTATTTACCTGATGGGCGATGTTTTTGATTTTTGGTTTGAATATAAAATGGCAGTGCCCAAAGGATTTTCGCGGTTGTTGGGTAAGTTATCGGAAATTACGGATTCAGGTGTTCCGGTGCATCTTTTCAGAGGAAATCATGACATCTGGGCTTTTGATTACCTGGAGCAGGAGTGTGGTGTAACCTTACATCGTGAGGCAGAGCTGTTGAAATATGACGGGAAGGTTTTTTATCTCGTGCATGGTGACGGGAAAGGCCCGGGAGATCGTGGATATAAGTTTCTGAAGCGGGTTTTTGAATGTGGGTTAAACCAATGGCTTTTCCGCTGGCTGCATCCTGATCTTGGAACGCGAATGGGGCTCTATTTCAGTCGCAGGTCGCGGTATGCAAATGTGGTAAAAGAGCAAAGGCTTGATTCGCCGGAGCCCATTGAAGATTCGATGTTATATAAATATGCCTCCGATGTGGTA
>PKSY01000245.1 GCA_002869405.1 Marinilabiliales bacterium | reverse complement strand
GGTTCGAGATAGAGTTCATCCACAATTCCGGAAACACCCTTAGGTTTGATTTCAATCTCTTTTCTTGGTATTACCGATCCCGTTGCAATTGTTTTCTTCTCTATATCAGAGAAATAGGGGTTTTTAATTTCATAAACCACCTGCCTGGGTTTTGATTTCTGATAGAGAAAATACATAGTACCGCCGAAGATGGCGATAATAATGATGATCAGGATCCAGCGAAATATTTTTTTCATTTTGTTAAAATTTATATTCGTTTTTATTCATCTCTTAATGCTTCAATAGGTCGGATACTAACGGCGCGTTGTGCGGGCAGTAATCCTGCGAGGGCGCCAAAAAAGACAAGAATTCCAAGAGCCGTAAGTGCGATATTAAAATCCACATGAGGATTCAGCAGAGGTATTTCTGCGCTGTCACCCATTTTTGTCACAGCCATATTCACTGCCTCCACCACCACAACACCCAGGACGAAGCCCCAGAATCCTGCGAAAGCAGTTAAAGAAACTGTTTCAAACATTATCTGACTAATAATATTTGACGGCTTTGCACCGATGGCTCTTTTAATACCGAGTTCCTTGGTTCGCTCTTTTACCACTACGAGCATAATATTACTCACGCCGATAGTACCGATAATCAGCGTTCCCATTCCTATCACCCAAAGCAGTGCTGTGATTGTTTTAAAGAAGGCGGAAATCTTTTCATAAATTCCTGCCACATTCACACTTCCGATAGCCTGATAATCATCCGGGGCTATATTATGCTGATTAGAAACTATTCTTAAAATATCCTTTTCAATATCTTTTACTTTTGCTTCGGGATGCAAAGCAACGATAAAAGCCCACACACGGTCGCCGTATCCATAGATTTGCTGTAAAGTAGTGTATGGCATGAGGATAGCATTTTCATTACTTCCATAACTTGTGCTTTCAGGCTTTATAGTTCCTACAACCATAATATACATTCCGTTAACCTGAATATACTGCCCCACAGGATCCTCATCTTCACCAAACAGGATGCTTTTTACCCTGGGACCAATTACAGCGACCTTAGCCTTAATATTTACATCGTTTTCATTTAGGTTTCGGCCATCAATCAAAGAAACAGGATTAACCATAAAAAGAGCAGGTGAAGCACCACGGATTCTGAAATTCCCCTTTTTGTTTTTGTATACGGTGTTAAAATCATTATTTCCGCTCCAGCCATTCACTTCCGGGGTAATGTACTGTATTTCGGGAATTCGTTCCTTAAGGATTTTAAGGTCTTCATTTTTAAAGTTGTAATACCGGTTTGCCGGGAGGCCTTTATAAGGTTTGGTGGTTTTATTGCACCAGAAGACCGCCGAGTTGGATGCGGCATCGGAAATTTCGGAACGCATGGCATTGTTAAATCCTTCACCGAGGCCAAGCAGAGTCACAAGAATAAAAATACCACAGGCCACACCCAGCATGGTGAGGAACGTACGGAGTTTATTTTTCCGTAAATACGCCAGTATTTCTTTCCATTTATCGATGTCGAACATATTGTTGTTTCTTTAATGTGGCGGACAGACACCCCGGTCAGTCCCTACTCATCCCTTAGCGCCACAACCGGTCGTATTTTGGCAGCGCGGCGTGCGGGAATATATCCTGCAATGGTTCCAAAAAACACAAGTACCAGTGTTGCACTAACAGCTATGGTCATATCTACCTGCGGGTCGACAATAAACATGGCTACATTGGGACTTATTTCTGAAATGATATCAAACCGTGATATAACTTCCAGAAAACCAATACCTGCAACCATGCCAAGGTATCCCGACAGTGCTGTGATAAATATTGATTCGGTTAAAATAAGTTTAATAACTTCTGAAGGAGAAGCGCCAATAGCTTTTCGAATTCCAATCTCTTTTGTACGCTCCCGGACAATAATCATCATAATATTAAATACGCCAATCACACCCAGAATTAGTGTAAATATGCCAATCAGCCAAATGGCACTTTCTATACCGTTAAAGACTTTTCTGAACTCTTTGGAATTCTCAATATTGTTATTAATCCATAATGCATTCAGGTCATTGGGGTGGAAGTTATGGCGTGCTGCCAGGATTCGCGTTATTTTTCTCTCCACTTCAAGGCTTTCTTCCAGCGACATATCATCAACCACAAAGCCTATTTGTGTAAGATGATCAGGGCTGCCAAAGAGTGCCTGTGCTGTAGTTCCGGGCATAAAGATTCTTCCGCCGCCCTCTTCAAAATCAAAATTTGATAATTCAAAAATCCCTGCCACACGAAACTGAATTCCATTAATTGTAATCTCCTGTCCGAGCAGACTGGCTTTAGGGTTAAGGATTTTATTGGCTTTATTTTCGACAATTACCACTTTCCGCTTCTCCTTCATATCTGCATCATTGATAAACCTTCCTTCGAGCATCTTAATGCGCTCCAGTTCGTCAAAATTCTCAGATACGGGGTCAATCTCAAAATTTCCAAAATTATTCCTGTAAGAGATAATCTCCATTGCAGGAATATATGTTTCATAAGCGAAGCTGTGTCCTTCCCGAATAGCGGTTTCCAGTACCGGGAAGTCACTGTTTTTCAGCCCGATATATTTCCCGGGGTTAGTGCCTTTATATGCGAGATTTGTTCTTCCGCCATAGATATTGATACTGTTTTGTGCCTGATCCATAAAATTCTGCTGCGCACCGTTCTGGATTCCCCGTGACACGCCAAGAAGCAGCACAAGCATAAATATTCCTGTGGCAATGGAAAAACCGGTCAGAAAAGTCCTTAGTTTATTTTTCTGAAGGGTATGAAAAATCTCCTGCCAAATATCCAGATTAAACATATTCCGGGGTTACTTCTGGTTTATTAACTTGGATCTTCTCTATTAATCCATCTTTGAGATATATAATCTTATCAGTCATTGCCGCGATATCATTTTCATGTGTTACAATAACCACGGTAATTCCGGATCTGTTAACTTCTTTGAGGACCTCCATTACTTCATAAGAAGTTGTTGAGTCGAGTGCTCCTGTAGGTTCGTCGGCGAGAATCACTTTTGGTTGAGTAATCAGGGATCTGGCAATAGCGACTCGTTGCTTTTGTCCACCCGAGAGTTCCGAGGGAAGGTGCTCTGCCCAGTCTTTAATACCCATCTTCCCGAGGTAATCAAGAGCAAGCCGGTTACGCTTTTTTCTGTTTACTTTCTGATAGCTAAGCGGAAGCGCAACATTTTCCTGTGCTGTTTTAAAAGTGATAAGGTTAAACGACTGAAAAACGAACCCCAGAAGTTTATTACGGTATGCAGCTGCCTGCTTTTCATTGAGATTCCAGATGGTAGTCCCGTCAAGGATATACTCTCCTTCGTCATGGTTGTCCAGCAACCCGATAACATTCAGCAGGGTTGATTTCCCGGATCCGGAGGAACCCATAATCGAAACCAGCTCACCTTGTTTAATTTCAAGGTCGATACCTTTTAAAACGTGAAGTTTATTCTGTCCGTTGATATAGGATTTATGAAGTCCGGAAATCTTTATCATAATAAAAAAATAAAAGGGCAAACTCTGTTGTGTCGAACCTTAGATGGCACAGGTACAAATAATGTTACACCCAATTTCAAAAAAGGGTGTAATTAGAACGAAAAGATTGATTTGAATATTCTCCTTAGAAGAGGATTACATTAATTTTTGGTACACCATCCACCAACGTTCAGGGATATCATTGGCGCAGGCGTCTTTATAATCTTCATAGGAGCAGGGCACCATATAGTGTCGTTCATAGCGTGCTTTCACATTCTGAGGGCATTGTACTTCCATCCACCAGCGGTCGCTTTTTTTCGATTTATAGAAGATAAGCTCATCGTCATGATTTTCCACCGGAACCACATATTTGATGTAGTCTGATTTTTCTTTATCCCGATAAGGGAAATCGCTTTTACGCTGCACATAACCCTCACAGAAATACCAGATCATCTGGGCCATTAGTTTGGCGGTCTGAGCATTATTATCATATAAAGGATTATATTCAAAGAGCCCCACAGAAGAGAGCTTGTCACTTAACCCGGCATATCTCATAATCTGGCAGATTTCATCGCCAAAAAAACCATTGGGACCGGCATTTTTGTTTCCCGGAGCTTCTCCCTGCCGCACTGCAGAGATATCCACAGAGAGCATGTCAGCATTCCTGACAATGGGTTCCACCTCTTCCATATCAGCCCTTACAACTCCCAGACGGTAGGTATCAAAGAAGAGTTTACTCATAAGATTCACGGCCTCATTATCCACATAATAAGACTGATAACCGATATTGGTATAGTTAAAGAGATAATTGGGCTGATGAAGCAGAATTTTGCTGAGATAAGATCTTGAAGTGAGTGCTGAATCTTCCTCACCGATGTCAAATCTGCTGTCGACACTAACAATATTAATAATCTGCCCCAGCTCTTCATAAGATTTATAGGCTGCCCAGGTGATATCCTGGCTTCCGCCAAGGATAACGGGGATAATATTCATTTTGAGCAATTCGCTGCAAACGGAGCTGAGTGCAAAAAAGGTATCATTAAGGCTGTGGCCACGCTTAATATTTCCCAGGTCAACGATATTGATATTCCATCTGCCGGGGAAAAGTTGAAAGAGTTGTTCTCTGATTTTATCCGGGCCATTGGCACAGCCGCTATTATCGACATTTCCACGTTCTTCGGGAACGCCAATGATTGCGATATTACATTTTTCCACATCAGGAAAACCTGATTCCGGAGTATTCACTGTGCATAATTCAAGGATTCTTGGCCTTTGCGAAGCCGGGATCTCCATTTTTGCGAGTTGCACAGGATCAAAATATACCGAAAGTTCCATTTACTGCGATTTTGTCTTCCATGTACGGAAAAAAATAGCTTTGGGTTACTTTTTCGCTCTTGAACCTTTGGTTTTCTTTTTTCCTCTTTGCTCATCAGCCATTTTCAGGCACTCCTCACGAGTGAGCGCACCCGGATCCTGCGATTTAGGAATACGGAAATTTTCCTTTTCTATTTTGATATACGGACCATACCTGCCATTAAGAACCTGTACTACAGGATCGCCGTCAAAAGTGGCAATTTCATTTTTCCGGTCTTTTTCGCGTTTTGCTTCAATAAGCTCAATGGCTCTTTCAGCATCCACAGATACAGGATCATCGGTTTTTGCCAACGAATAGAACTTGCTGTTATGGCGCACATAAGGGCCAAAACGACCAATAGCGACAGACATTTCATAACCTTCGTAGGATCCTATTTTTCTGGGGAATTCAAAAAGTTTCAATGCTTCCTGAAGGTCTATGTCATCCATAGACTGACCTTTTTTCAGTCCGGCGAAACGAGGTTTTTCTTCGTCTTCTTTTTCACCAATCTGAACCATTGGTCCAAAGCGGCCAATTTTCACATAAACATTCTTTCCAGACTCCGGATCCAGACCCAGAAGGCGTTCACCTTTAACCTTCTCGGTACTTTTAAGCGCCACATCAACACTTTCGTGGAAAGGACCATAGAAATCCTCAATCATTTTATTCCAAACCTTCTGACCATGAGCGATTTCATCAAAACCCTTTTCCACACTTGCGGTGAAGTTATAGTCCATCACATCGCTAAAATTCTTCATCAGAAATTCATTCACAAGCTTGCCAATATCAGAAGGGACAAGTTTCCCCTTAATTACACCAAATTTCTCTGATTTTTTCTTTTCAGAGATTTTGTCTCCTTTAAGAGTAATAATTTCAAAGTCACGTTTCTCACCCGGAGCATTTGCCTTTTCAACATAACCTCTTTTCTGAATTGTAGAAATCGTTGGAGCGTATGTTGAAGGACGTCCGATACCGAGTTCTTCCATTCTTTTCACGAGGCTTGCTTCTGAGTATCTGAAAGGCGGAACAGTAAACCGTTGTGTAGCGTTGATATTATCAGGTTTTAGAAGGTCACCAACCACTAATGGAGGGAGAACACCCTTGATATCCTCATCATCCTCATCATCTTTTGATTCCAGATATACTTTCAGAAAACCATCAAACATGAGTACCTCACCTTTAGCCTGGAAATTTTCTTTCGAGGTACTGATGCCAATATTAACAGTTGTTTTTTCAAACTTAGCATCTCCCATCTGAGAAGCAATTGTACGTTTCCAGATCAGGTCGTAGAGTTTGTTCTGTGATGCATCACCATCAATATGCTGATTTGTAAGGTAAGTTGGTCTGATAGCTTCGTGAGCTTCCTGTGCGCCTTTTGCCTTGGTAGCATATTGGCGTGTTTTAACATAATTCTCGCCATAAAGCTCACCGATTTTTTCCTTTGCCATGGCAATAGCCATTTTGGACAGGTTAACACTATCGGTACGCATATAGGTAATTTTCCCTGATTCGTAGAGTTGCTGAGCTACGAGCATTGTTTTTGAAACAGAGAATCCCAGTTTTCTGGATGCTTCCTGCTGGAGAGTTGAAGTTGTAAATGGTGGAGCCGGGGATTTAGTTGCCGGTTTTGTTTCAATATCAGAAATGGAGAATTCAGCACCCTTGCAATCTGCCAGAAAGGCCAGCGCCTCTTCACGGTTTTTAAATCGCTTTGGCAGCTCAGCATCAAGTTTTGACTTGGTACCATTCTTATCGATATCAAAAACTGCTGTTACACGGTAATAATCGTTTGAGTCAAAAGTTTTAATCTCCTGTTCACGTTCCACAATAAGACGTACGGCAACCGACTGAACCCGTCCTGCCGAGAGAGCCGGTTTCACTTTCTTCCAAAGTACGGGAGAGAGCTCAAAGCCCACAAGACGGTCGAGGATACGACGGGCCTGCTGGGCATCAACCAGGTTTCTGTCAATATCGCGTGGATTTTTAATCGCTTCCAGAATGGCCGATTTGGTAATCTCGTGAAAGACAATCCTTTTTGTTTTTTCAGGATCGAGGTTTAAAGTTTCCGCCAGGTGCCAGGATATGGCCTCCCCTTCGCGGTCTTCATCAGAAGCAAGCCAAATCACTTCTGCCTCTTTTGCCAGCTTTTGCAGCTCTTTAACTACTTTCGTTTTGTCGCTGCTTATTTCGTACTCAGGTTTAAAATCATTCTCAATATCTACTCCGAGGTCCTTTTTAGCTAAATCTCTGACATGCCCAAAACTGGACTTTACTGTAAAATCTTTCCCTAAAAATCCTTCAATAGTCTTGGCTTTCGCCGGTGACTCCACAATTACAAGATTCTTTACCATAAACGTAATTTATTGTTTCTCAGATGGTTTATTCCAGTTTCATGTTTTTTATACAGTACCTGTATATTGGTTTAACCGGAATCAGGTGTTTAATTACCGGCCACAAAATTATAATTTTCTTTTTCATTTGCACATATATTAAGGTGTAATCTAAACAACCGGTCTCCATCACCCCATTTTTATTAATTTTGCAGCGCTTTATTTCTTAATGCATTAAGAAGGAAAAAATAACCCTATGGAGGCAAAAAAAAATAAAAAGTTATATATAGAGACTTACGGATGTCAGATGAATTTCAGCGACAGTGAGATTGTGGGCTCCGTAATGTCTGATCATGATTATATACCTACAGATGATATCAAAGATGCGGATGTGGTATTAATCAACACCTGTTCTATCCGCGATAATGCCGAGCAAAGAATTTACAAGCGACTGCATGAGCTGGCGGCGCTGAAGAAGAAAAACAAAGATGTGAAGATTGGAGTAATCGGTTGTATGGCGGAACGTCTGCAGGAGAAGTTGTTCCAGGAGGAGACCATTGTTGATGTGATGGCCGGACCGGATTCATACCGTGATCTTCCACGACTGCTGGACACAGCAGAGGACGGACATAAGGCTATCAACGTTTTACTATCTACTACTGAAACCTATGACGATATTAATCCTGTGCGCCTGGTAAGCAACGGAGTATCTGCCTTTATCAGCATCATGCGCGGATGTGAGAATTTCTGTACATACTGTGTGGTTCCTTATACAAGAGGTAAAGAGCGAAGCAGAAATCCGGAGACCATTGTCAATGAAGCAAAGGATTTGGTGGCGAAAGGTTTTAAGGAAGTAACCCTGCTGGGGCAGAATGTGAATTCATACCGTTGGGAGATTGGTGAAGAAGAGTATCTATCGTTTCCCGGTTTACTGGAAAAAGTGGCCGCAGTGAGCCCGCAGCTCAGGGTGCGTTATGCAACCTCACATCCCAAGGACCTCAGTGATGAGTTGCTGAAAGTGATGGCAGAGAACCCCAATGTCTGCCGGAGTATTCATTTGCCTGCGCAGTCGGGAAGTACTGAAGTATTGAAGCGCATGAACCGGAAGTACACCCGCGAATGGTATATGGACAGAATCAGCGCCATCAAAAAATTCCTGCCCGATGCATCAATAACCACCGATATCATTGCCGGATTCTGCGGCGAGACCGAGGAGGATCATCAACTGACGCTGGATCTTATGAAGTGGGTAAAGTACGATTATGCCTTTATGTTTAAATACTCTGAGCGCCCCGGAACAGTAGCCGCAAAGCGGTTCCCTGATGATGTGCCTGATGAGATAAAGGGACGACGGTTGAATGAGATCATTGCCTTACAACAGGAGCTCTCGCATACCAGTAACAAGGCTGATGTAGGAAAGGTCTTTGAAGTGCTGGTAGAAGGTGTTTCGAAGCGCAGCGACAAGCAGGTTTTCGGGCGTAATTCACAGAACAAGGTTGTTGTTTTCGACCGTCAGGATTTCAAGACCGGCGATTATGTGATGGTGAAGGTAACTGATTGCACGAGTGCTACGCTGTTGGGGGAGGCGGAGTAAGGCTTCAAACTTTCACATTTTATATTCATCATTGATATTAATGGATAATATAAATCCTCAATATTGATATACTATTTCATCCTGGTAAGGCTTTTTTGACAACGGATATGAACATTACATTAAAATTTATTTCTAATTATTCTGTTCAGCGGTTTTAAAAAGCACATTTTTCATATCTTTACCTTTGAAAAAGACTAATCAAGCTCAAAGGAACTATTTTATGAAGAAGTTATGCTATTTATTTATGGTTGTATTTCTGGTTTTCGTAATATCCATAAAAGGATTCACCCAAACAGAACAATCCGGAAAAACCGTTAATATTGATCTTTCCAAAGACAATGCAGAGTGGGTTTTGTATGAATCACTTGAAGGAGTGGATGTATACTATAAAATAAAAGAGTGCTTACTATCTACCAGTTCAACTCCCCAATTGTTTGTATTATTCAAAATCGAAAACACGAACGATACTGAACAATATCATATCATTTGGGATATAAGAACCTACTATGGTGGTATATGCTCAAACTGTGAAAGTAATAGCTATGAAGATAGTGTTAATCTTATTTTGAACCCGGGGGAAGTCATAGAGGCAGATGAATCATTGCCAAAAACCAATTCTTTAGGTGCCTTTATAGGATCGAAATACTACCAGGAAGATGAGTGGCTTTCCTCATTTTTTCTAAATAATCTGGAGGTACATTTTCTTAAGAACGTAAAATAGGCATATTATGAAAATAAAATACATATACATTATTGCATTTGTGATCATACTCTTTTCTGTATCCAGAACTTATTCACAAACAATAAACATTACATATTCAACACCGGTTTGTCAGGGAAGCTCAACACAGTTTTACGGAACTGCAACAGCAGTAACTGCTACAAGTTTTAATTTCAATACAGGGGGTCTTCCAAGTGGATGGTCATCAACAGCATACACTGTTGGTCAGCCTTGTAATGCAGTTCCGGGAAATACGCCAGATAATTCCAATTATTTTTGGGCGGCGGATGTAAGTGGTGCCCGGTGGGTGCAGACAAGTGCTGTTGATGTAACATATGGGGGTAATTTAAATTTTTTAATCCGATATGGAAATGACGATCCGGAGCCAGGATGTGAACAGGTTGACTCAGGAGAACATGTTGTTGTCCAATTCTCAAACCCAAGTTACAATTCTGGAGCATGGACTGATATCATAGCATTAACAACACTAAACTACACCTGGCAAAGCAGATCTGTAGCAATTCCAAATAACGCAAAATCTTCAAACACCAGTTTTCGCTGGATTCAAAATACGAGTAGTGGTATTGGATTTGATAACTGGGGGCTTGATGACATCTCAGTAAATCGTGTTCCAAATGTTCTAAGCTGGTCGTGGAATTTTGGTGATGGAGAAACATCATCTGCACAAAACCCGGCACATACATACACAACCTCAGGGAATAAAAATGTCACTCTTAACGTTGTTTTTGAGGGTAGTGTGAATGGAAGTGATGCAGAAACAGTATATGTAAACCCAAAGCCGGCCACCCCAACGCTTACATTATCTCCTGATGAAGTATGTCAGGAAGCTACACAATTCGCTTTATCAGGGGGTAGCCCAACAACCGGAGGTGTCTATTCAGGTACGGGTGTTTCTAGTAATTTATTCTACCCTGCTATTGCCGGCTCCGGCAACCATACGATATCTTACCGGGTATCTTCCGCCGGCTGCTGGAGTGATGCTATAACTGATGTTATGACAGTCAATCCAACACCCACGGTAACATTTGGAACAGTAACGCCAAACCCAGTGCACCTATGGCAGGGAGCAACGCTTGGCGGTGGAACACCTGCAGGTGGTACCTATAGTGGAACCGGAGTCTCAGGGACTTCATTTACACCATCAGTAATTGGTGCCACAGGAAATTATCCCTTGGCCTACACTTACGTGGATGCCAATACCTGTACTGCTACTGCGAATTACACTGTCTCTGTCATTGATAATTCACCAACACTAAATCTTAATCAAAGCCCGGTTCCTGATTATTATATGCTTACATCACCCGTTGTTCTTTTTCCTGATGCTACTATCACCGACAGCGATGGAGGAGATATTAACTGGATCACTATCCTGATTAACCCAATGGCTAATACAGGTACTGATAATGATGAGTTCTACTTTACCAATACAACAAATATCACAGGATCAATCGATAGTAATGGTTGGTTGGCCCTTATTGGTCCGGCTTCAGTTTCAGAATTCCAACAAGCACTAAGACTGGTATCTTATGCCAATATTGGAACCGCATTCCCCGAAGTTACCAGGACTATCCAGGTGACTATTACTCCGACCACAAGTGCTCAGGCACAACAATTTGGACAAGTTAATATTATTCCCAACCAACGACCGGTAGCAGTAAATGATTCATATGACGTTTATGAAGATAATTATATCCTCAGTGTTGCCGCTGACGGAGTTTTAAGTAACGACTACGACCCGGATGCTTTTGATGTGATCCATGCCGTACTTAATACCAACCCCGCACACCATGCATCATTTAACCTTAATGCAAATGGAAGCTTTACCTATGAACCTGTTGACGGATTTGTGGGCACTGACTCATTCACTTATTACGCAAACGACACGAAAGTGAACAGTTTAACTCCTGCAACAGTAACGATACATGTTTTACATCCAACCTGGGATGGAACAGGAGACTGGTCTGATGCCAGCAAGTGGAACGGAACAATAGATCCTTCAGAAGCGCTGGACAGTGTATTGATCAACAATGGTACAGTAACCATAGGTACAGCAAATGCAGAGGTGCGTGTTATCACACTTACTTCAAACGGTCATTTTCAGGTTCAGAACGGCTACTATCTGCAAATTGATGATGCGCTGCGCAATAACATGCGAAGAGTAGTTTCATTAAACAGCCCGATGCAGGTAAAGACCAGTATTGAAATACCAATGGATAACAGTCCTGTAAAAGGTGATACAGATATGATATGTGTCTCTGAATCATCAATGCTGCATATCAACGGTACCTACTTCCTCGATACAGATGGTATCTTTAAAAAAGATGCCTCAAGAATAGGGTACCGCAACGGACAGTGGGAAATCTGGGATGAGCGTGTGAATAGTGG
>PKSY01000090.1 GCA_002869405.1 Marinilabiliales bacterium | reverse complement strand
GGATTCTTTTCCACCATTCACTATTGCTTTATGCAAAAAATGATAAAACGTTACCCATTGAAAGGGAACTTTTTTTAAATCTTTTTTAAAACTATTATCATTACCTTTGTATCAATCTGACAAACCGGTAGTTAATGAAGATTTTTACCGTAGCATTTTTTTTTATTCTAACCCTGCAAAATATTGCAACGGGGCAGGATTCCGGTGTTGATATTCTGGATAAAAAGCTTAGAAGAGCTGAAACTCCGGAATTAAGGGCTGACGCACTTTTGCATCTTGCAGGACATTACGCAACGCGTGATTCAATTTATGCTCGTTATTATCTTAATGAATTGTACGAACTGATAGAAAATAAAAACCTTAATCGTTTTTTATCTTCTGCATACCTGGAGGAGGGCATACTAAATTATTATTCTGATTTGTATCCTGAAGCATCCTCATGCTTTTTAAAATCAGAAAATGCCTTAAAAGAAATATTTGATGTTAAAGTGGCTGCGCGGCTTTGGCTATTTTGGGGGAATATGCATGCATTAAGGAGTGAGTATGATTCTTCTCTGATAAAGTATCAACGGGCATATTCATATTATGAACAGGCAGATGATTTAAAAGGTATGAGTGATGCGCTGTTTGCAATGGCCTCAGAGCACTTTTCCCAGGGAAATCCTGAATATTCACTTCATTACCATAATCGTGCCTATGCATTGAGAATCAGTCTTCAGGATAGCGCCAGAATTGCAAATTCTTTAATAGGTCTGGCACGAATTGCCGAGCAGCAGGATTCCCTTTCGAAATCGCTCGGACTTTTAAAAGAAGCATTGCGTTTACGCGAGATGATTGGTGATAAACGAAGGGTGGCGTCTTCTCATCTCGGACTTGGAAGTTTTTACATTGAGCATGGAAAGCCGGGTCTGGCACCATCCCATTTGACTACTGCCTATGATATATTTGAGGGCTTGAATGAACGTACCGGAATGACGTATGCTTTGCTGAAAACATCTGAGGCATACATTCTGAATGAGGAGTTTGATAGCGCATTAAGCACTCTTGATGAATCTTGCAGGCTCTCGAAAAACATAGATAATCCATCACTGATGGCAGAATGTTATAAGATACGCAGCAGACTGATGGAGTCATTGGGTGAGCATGACCAATCGTTATATTTCTATAAAAGATATACTAAATTAAACGATTCCATTAATAACAGTGAGAAGGAGAGGCGTTTTTCCGAATTGGAGGTAAAGTATCTTTCACAACAGAAGTCAGCACGTATCGAAAAACTCGAAGCACAGGAGAAACTATCGCGTCAACGTGCTGTTATTTTAATTTCAGGTGTGTTTTTGCTATTGCTTGTAATTGTTTTCATCATGATTTTTTATCGACAACAAAATCAAAAGCTGCATTATAGAAATCGTCTTCTTGAGAGTGAAAAAGAGCTTCAAAAGCAGCGGATGGAATTGCAGGAGCGGCAACGAAAAGAGCTGCAGGAACGATTGGAATATCAGGAAAAGGAATTGGCCAGTAAGGCATTATCCATATATAAAACATCCAGTTTAATGGAAGAGACCGTAAATCAGCTGGATGCCTTATGCGCTGATGAGAAAAAGCAGACCTCAGTACCACGTGAGATAAATGGTATTACCAATAATCTGAAAAGTTTTGCACGCCTGGATTTGTGGGAAGATTTTGAACACTCTTTTACCAAAGTACATACCGGCTTCTATAAAACCCTTCTGGAAAAGGCTCCCGACCTTACAGCATCTGAAATTCGTATCGCTTCACTTATTCGTTTAAACCTTACCACAAAGGAGATCTGTGCTATTACCCTCCGTTCGGAGTCCAGCATCAAATCCATCCGTTTTCGCTTGAGAAAGAAACTTGAAATTTCCGGCGATGATAACCTTACTGCAAAGATTATGAGCCTCTGAGCTATTGCGACTTTTTGCAACCTAAACTACAACTTCTTAGCCCGCTGGATTTTTTTCGCTTATCGGAATGAATTCTATACTTGTAGAATCAATGAATT
>PKSY01000240.1 GCA_002869405.1 Marinilabiliales bacterium | reverse complement strand
GAAGCTAAGAGATGCGAAGGCAAAGGCAAGAATTCTTTTTCGTATCCAAAAGCTTGAATGCGATGAACACTTTGGTGAGTGTAAATCCCTTGGTGAGGGAATATATGAGCTAAAGATAAATTATGCGAAGGGCTATCGTGTGTATTTTCATTTACATAATGGAATAATAATCCTCTTGCTAATTGGAGGGAACAAGACTACCCAAAACAAAGACATTGCTAGAGCCAGAAAAATTTTAAGAAAGCAAAAACAGAAATAGTATGGAAGCCTCAAAATTCGATGTAGCAGATTATCTGGATAATAATGAGATGATAGCAGAATATCTGAATACGGTACTGGAAAAAGGTAATGAATCGGATATGATTATTGCCATAGGTTATGTTGCAAAAGCGATGGGAATGACAAAGATTGCCGAAAAGACAGGATTGAGCAGGACAAGTCTTTACAAATCATTTTCTGAAGGCTCAAAGCCACAATTTGAAACTATAATGAAAGTATTGCGTGTCATTGGTGGAGAGATTACAATAACACCTTCCGGGTCCTGATTCCCCGTTAATCCAATGTTCCTCTATTGGTAAATTTTGAACTGTTTTTTTCTTTTGGTGTTGATTTATGGGTCAGGAATTAATCCGCGGCGAAGTAATGATAATTGCCTGAAAATGGTATCTTTGCCGCCGAAAATAAATACAATATAAAATAGGTTTAAAACCATGGATTATAAAATTAAAGATATAGCACTGGCAGAATGGGGCCGCAAAGAGATAACAATTGCTGAGAAAGAGATGCCCGGTCTGATGGCATTACGTGAAAAATATGGCGAGAGCAAACCTTTGGCAGGAGCCAGAATTACAGGTTCTCTGCATATGACCATTCAAACTGCAGTTTTAATTGAAACACTGGTTGAGCTTGGCGCAGATGTGCGTTGGGCAAGTTGCAATATTTTCTCCACCCAGGATCATGCAGCAGCTGCTATCGCTGAGAGCGGAGTTCCCGTATTTGCATGGAAAGGTGAAACGCTCGAAGAGTACTGGTGGTGTACGAAAATGGCACTCTCCTTTCCTGAGGGTAAAGGCCCGCATCTTATTGTTGATGATGGTGGTGATGCTACTCTTCTGGTTCATAAGGGATTTGATGCCGAAAATGATGCTTCCGTACTGGAGGTAAAACCTTCAAGCCGTGAAGAAGCTGCCATCCTTGAACTGTTGAAGGAGACACTAAAAGAGGATAATCAGAAGTGGCACCGTGCCGTGGAAGATATCCGTGGAGTCTCTGAAGAAACCACTACCGGAGTTCATCGCCTATACCAAATGATGGAGAATGAAACTCTCCTCTTCCCGGCCATTAATGTGAACGACTCCGTGACAAAATCGAAGTTTGACAACCTTTACGGTTGCCGTGAGTCTTTGGCCGATGGTATTAAGCGTGCCACTGATGTGATGATTGCCGGTAAAGTGGTGGTTGTGCTCGGTTATGGTGATGTTGGTAAAGGTTGTGCTCACAGTATGCGCAGCTATGGTGCCCGTGTAATCGTTACCGAAATAGATCCAATTTGTGCGCTGCAGGCTGCAATGGAAGGTTTTGAAGTAACAACCATTGAAAATGCACTTCCTGAAGGCAACATTTTTGTTACCTGTACCGGTAACCGTGATGTCATTACCACTGAGCATATGACCAACATGCATGATGAAGCTATCGTTTGTAATATTGGTCACTTCGACAATGAAATCCAGGTTGATGCTCTTAATGAACTTGAAACTGTTCAGAAGATCAATATCAAACCTCAGGTTGACAAATATATAATGGAGAACGGAAATTCCATTTATATCCTTGCTGAAGGAAGACTTGTAAACCTTGGTTGTGCCACCGGTCACCCGTCATTTGTGATGAGTAACTCCTTCACAAACCAAACACTGGCGCAAATGGAACTCTGGCAAAAAGACCTTGAAAAAGAAGTGTATCGCTTACCGAAACATCTTGACGAAGAGGTTGCAAGGCTGCATTTGCCCATGATTGGTGTAAAGCT
>PKSY01000267.1 GCA_002869405.1 Marinilabiliales bacterium | reverse complement strand
TCCTTTGATGTCAGGAAGATCAGAGCCGGCAACGATTATGCAATTCTTTACCATACCGACTCTGTTCCTGTTGCCGACTATTTCATTTATGAAAATAATCCGGTAGAATACACTGTTTTTGATATTCGTGATTCATTAAAAATTTACCGTGCAGCACACCCCACAGATACAGTAGTTGATTATTGCTATGGGATTATTGAAAGTTCTCTTTGGAATGCAATGACAGAAGCCAATGCAGACCCGATGTTAGCCGTTGAATTATCTGAGATATATGCCTGGACCATTGATTTCTTCGGGATTCAAAAAGGAGATGAGTTCCGGGTTTTATATGAAAAAGTGTATGTAGAAGATGAATATATTGGTTTGGGAAAAGTAATTTCGGCTGAACTTATTCATATGAATAATCCATTTGTATGTTATCGCTTTACACAAGGTGATGATGTTGATTATTATGATGAAGTAGGTGGCAGTATGCGACGCACATTCCTCAAAGCACCCTTGCGATACAGCAGGGTCAGTTCAGGATTTAGCTATGCGCGCCGGCATCCTGTGTTAAAAATTGTACGTCCGCATCTCGGTATTGACTATGCTGCTCCTGAGGGCACGCCTGTGTATTCCATTGGTGACGGAGTTGTAACAAAAAAAGGCTACGAAAGGAATGGCGGCGGGAACTACCTTATGATTAAACATAATGGCACCTACAGCACTGAATACATGCATCTGAAAGCATTTGCCAAAGGCATAAAGCAAGGCTCAAAGGTAAAACAAGGCCAGCTTATAGGCTATGTTGGTGCCACGGGACTTGCCACCGGTCCCCATCTCGATTTCCGTGTTTTCAGAAACGGGCATGCCATGAACCCCAACAACCTTAAGGCGCCACCTGCCAAACCAGTAGACTCAACCAACCTTGAACGTTTTATGATTGAAAAGAAACAGCTGGACAGCATTATGAACCGTTTCCGCGAGGAGTGGATTTTAATGACAGATACCTTGCAACTTAACCGTGACACCCTCTAAAAAACCACTGGAGAGCCACGATTCATCGTGGCTCGAGATCCCGAACAGATAGGATATATAAGATCAGATTCATTGTGGTTCTAGGTTCCATCTGTATTGTGCATTGTACAAGATAACCAATTTGCCCTCCAAACAAAGCTGCACAGAAGAAACGTTTACGCTATTTTAAATTTGATAATCGGGAAACTCAATGATAATGAAATGAGAGAGTATTTATTCAAAAAAAAAGCTGCACGAAGAATCATGCAGCTTTTAATATTTAAGGTAATAGAATTCTATTTAAAGATCCAGAGTTTAGTTGTGAAGTTATCACCACCGCCGAGGAGACCGACACCCTGCTCATAACCACTAGGGTTAAGGAGCTGATCTTCCTGAGCGTAGTTCATTCTATCAATAATATCAACAACACCGGCTTCCAGAGGCTCAAAATAAACCACTTCACCTGTGTCAGGATCTGTTGCTCCTGTATCATCACCCGGAAGAGTGAATGTTGTAGGATATCCTGTACGACGATATTCTGCCCAGGCATTATAAGGTTGCATGTAGAGGTCGATGTACTTCTGAGTAATCACATTCTCTTCATTTGCAGCAGGTAAAGCAGTAATATAAGCTTCGATATCCGCAGCATCACAACCATTATACTCCATAGAAGCGCGCACACCATTCTCATACCAAGTCTGATCCCAATCATTATATTCTGAGAGGATAAAACATACTTCAGCATAAGTCATAAATGGTTCAGCATAATCTACAGCCAGCGGGCTATTAGGAAGTGATACATCAGCAGTAGCAATAGAAGCAGCTACGTGGTTAGGTACACCATAAGGCTGTCCAACATACTCACCACTCTGGTTTGGAGAAGCATAAACAGGAAGACGAGGATCGAGTTGACCGAAAGGACCAACATCACCTTTAAGCAGGTCTACGAAAGGCTTTGCAAGCGCAAAGTCAGTACGGTTACTTACGAAGTATGCACGATACATCGGAGAAGCATTATCTGCAGTTGTACCATA
>PKSY01000160.1 GCA_002869405.1 Marinilabiliales bacterium | reverse complement strand
CAAAATATAAAGCACATTCAGCTTACAGTTGATGTGATTCCGGGGACGGATAAAAGTGTTACATCGTTATCGGATATAACAGCAAGAGTAGAGGCTGAGCTTTTATTAAAGCAGAATGAAGAACGCATGCGTAGCATTACCGAGTCGGCGAAGGACGCCATTATTCAGATTGATCATAATGGACGAGTGATATTCTGGAACCCGGCAGCAGAAAGCATCTTTGGATATTCTGAAAAAGAAATGCTGGGAGAGAACCTTCATGAGCTAATTGCTCCTGAAGAGTATCACCAAATTCATAAGGAGAAATTTGCGCATTTTATTAAAACCGGCCAGGGTTCTGCCCTTGGGAAAACAATCGAGCTAAAAGGAAAAAGAAAGAATGGTGAGATTTTCCCTGTGGAACTCTCATTATCCCCCACCGAAATAAACAGTCAGTGGGGCGCAACAGGTATCTTAAGAGATATAACCCAGCGCAAACAATACGAGGAGCAGGTGCTGAAATTATTGGAAGATCAGAAAAATATACTTGATAATGATCCCTCATTTATTATTTATAAAGACCTTGATAATAATATCCTGCGAATAACCAATACCGTTGCTTTGATGACGGGACTTCCAAAGGAAAAGATTGAAGGACGGCACTCTTCAGAGGTTTATCCTGAATTGGCTGGTGATTATTACAGTGACGACAAAAAGGTAATTGAAACAGGTAAGCCGGTCAGAGGCATTGTTGAAGAATTAAAATCTGTTGACGGTAAATCCTATTGGCTATTAACAGATAAAATTCCTGTTTTTGAGCAAGACAAGGTTTCGGGAATAATAGTGTTCTCTACAGATATTACCGATTTGAAAAACTTCCAGTATGAACTGGAGGAAAAGAACAAGCAACTTCAACAGGAGAAGCGAAAGGCCGAGGAGAGTGATCACCTGAAATCTGCTTTTCTCGCCACCATGAGTCATGAGCTTAGAACTCCGTTAAATCATATTATAGGGTTTAGTGATATCCTTCCGGATATGACAGACGACCCCCAGATTATAAAATTTTCCAATCTGATTCATAAAGGTGGTATTGACCTGCTGAATATGATTGAAGATATTTTTGACCTGGCGATGATTGAAAAAACAGAGGTGAAGGTCAGAGCCTCAGAAATAAAAATCCGCGATATATACGCGGATGTAAAAAAGGAATTACAGGATTCGTTGTATGATTCTGAAAAACGAGATCATATCACACTTGAGTTTTCTATTGATCCTTCAATTACAGATGTGAATATTGTTACTGATAAGCCGAAGATTATACAGGTGATGACAAACCTTGTAAAAAATGCGGTAAAGTACACTTTCCGTGGAACCATTGGGCTTGAGATGTCGATGGATAGTGATAAAAACCTGAATATAAGTATTCGTGATACAGGTATCGGTGTTGCCGCGGAGCTTCATGAAAAGATATTTGAGTTTTTCCGTCAGGGTGACGACTCTCATACCCGTGTACATGGAGGAATCGGGCTGGGTCTGGCAATATCTCAAAAAATCGCCCATGCCATGAATGGCGAAATACTTCTCGAATCAGAGGTCGGGAAGGGCTCCCTTTTCTCATTTGTATTCCCTGTAAATATCCTGGGAGAGAAGAATGAATCTTCAGCAGCAACGATTTCATCAGGGGGTGGATTTTCTCTTGAAGGTAAAAAGATACTTCTTGCAGAGGATGATTTTACCAGTATGGAACTGATAAAAATCGTGCTTGAACCCCATGGCGGAGAAATTTTTTGTGCCGAAAACGGAAAACTGGCACTGGAATATGTGGAGAAAGGTTTGAAACCCGATGTCATATTAATGGATTTGAAGATGCCGGAAATGGATTGGTTTACAGCAACCAGAGAAATACGAAAGATTCTCCCAAAGGTTCCCGTGATTGCCCTGACAGCTTATGCACTGGTGAAAGATGAAGCGAAAGCAAAAGATGCAGGCTGTGATGTTGTGGTTACCAAACCCATAAGAATAGATCACTTTGTAGATACCTTAAAGAAGTAT
>PKSY01000095.1 GCA_002869405.1 Marinilabiliales bacterium | reverse complement strand
TAAAGACAAAATTGGCAGCACACTCAAAGGCATTGGCCCTACATATACTGATCGTGTAGCGCGCCGCGGACTTCGTGTCGGTGATCTTTTTTCCGACAAATTTATGCAGCGGTATGAAAAACTGAAGGCATATCATTTTCAGCTTATGGAGATGAATGCCTTTGATCCAACTAACATTAAGCTGGATACTATTCCATGGAAAGAGTATGAAAAGAAATGGTTTGAATCTTTGGAGCTGATAAAAAGCCTGAAGATTATTAACTGCGAATATCATATTAAAAAGGCGCTTGATGAAGGGAAGAGAATTCTTGCTGAAGGTGCTCAGGGAACTCTTCTTGACATCGATTATGGATCATATCCCTTTGTTACTAGTTCGTCCACAGTTTCTGCAGGAGTATGTACCGGGTTAGGCGTTGCCCCTTCAGCGATAGGAAAGATTTATGGTATTGCAAAGGCTTATTGTACTCGTGTTGGAAGTGGTCCGTTTCCCACCGAATTGCATGATGAAAATGGTCAACGGCTCCGCGACCAGGGGCATGAATACGGTAGCACCACAGGAAGACCACGCCGCTGTGGCTGGCTCGACCTGCCGCTGCTAAAATATTCTGTGATGCTGAATGGTGTTACAGATCTTATCGTTACAAAAGCTGATGTATTGGGTGGATTTGAGCAAATCAATATCTGTAGTGCCTATAAATATATGGATTGTATTACTGATGAAATTCCGTTTGATCTTTGTGATGATGACGTGGAGCCACAGTACACCGCCCTTAACGGCTGGAAAACAGGACTTGAAAACATAAAAGAATATAATGATGTTTGCGACAGCCTGAAAGGTTATATCCGCTATATCGAAGAGACGGTTAATGTTCCGGTAAAAATAGTCTCTGTAGGTCCGGACAGAACACAAACTTTAATACGGTAATTCCCCGAATTCAGGCGTAAGCCACTTTTCCTTCTGAATTGTAAAATGTACAAGTGATTTCTGTTCAGGTTACTTGAACATCTTAATGATGAAAACGCTGCCAAGGCAAAAGCCAACCAGCTCCATAATACCTACCATATAGTTGTTTAGCCATTCAAACTCAAAGGCTAAACCCTGAATGATTCCGGCTGCTGCCAATGCTATAAGCCACTTATACTTTTTTCGGAGGAGAATATCCAGAACGATAGCTACATATATAATTACTGAAGCGAAGTAGTTGTGGATCAATACATATTCAGGGAAATAATTGTTGAATGCTGCCAGCGCAATGAAACCAATACCCGAAAACCATTGATTATAAAGTAGCCAGCACCCGATTGCAAGCATATAAAAAGTATAGAAATAGACTCTGTTAATGTCCAAAGACATTATCATGGAGTAGGTCGTTTGCCCGTTTCTTAAAAGATCTGCAAAACCTATAATGATGAAGCTAAACAACAGAACACCAATTACGATTTTATTTATTGAATACTTTTTCGTCATATGGTGTTCCGTCTCTCTATCTTTGTTACGTATAGCTTACAGCTTTCTCTTGATTTCCACTTCTTCGAAGCCCTCGATAATATCTCCTACTTTAATATCATTAAAGTTTTCGATGTTAAGACCACATTCATAGCCGTTTTTAACCTCTCTGACATCATCTTTGAAGCGCTTAAGTGAGCCTAGTTTACCTGTATAGACTACAATACCATCGCGGATAATACGCACTCGTGTATTTCTGGTTATTGTACCGTCAAGCACATAACAACCTGCAATAGTACCCACCTTGGAGATCTTGAAAGTTTCACGGATTTCAATGTTACAGGTGATTTTCTCCTCTTTTGTCGGTGCGAGCATACCCTGAATTGCATCTTTCAATTCATTGATTGCGTCATAGATTACCGAGTAGAGGCGGATATCGATTTGTTCGTTTTCTGCCAGTTTACGTGCCGATACAGACGGGCGTACCTGGAAACCGATGATAATCGCATCGGAAGCTGTTGCCAGCAGCACATCAGAGTCAGTAATTTGTCCAACAGACTTATGTATTATTGATACCTGAACTTCATCGTTAGAGAGTTTCAGCAGTGAATCAGCAAGAGCCTCCACGGAACCGTCAACATCACCTTTAACAATAATGTTAAGTTCTTTAAAGTTACCCACGGCGATTCTTCGACCGATTTCATCAAGAGTAATATGCTTTTGAGTTCTGATGCCTTGCTCACGCTGCAGCTGTTGACGTTTTGTAGCAATTTTCTTTGCCTTGGACTCGTCGGTAAGCACATTAAAGCTGTCACCTGCCTGAGGCGCCCCTGCAAGGCCGAGCATGAGCACGGGAGTTGACGGGCCTGCAGTTTTAACAGACTGGTTACGTTCATTATGCAGCGCCCTGACACGTCCGGCAGTAGAACCTGCCAGTACCATATCACCAACTTTCAGCGTTCCATCCTGAACGAGCAATTTTGCAATGTAACCACGACCTTTATCAAGGGATGATTCAAGTACGGTTCCTGATGCCAGTTTTTCGGGGTAACCTTTAAGTTCAAGGAGTTCAGCTTCGAGGAGTACTTTTTCCATCAGTTTCTCGATGTTAATACCTTGCTTGGCTGAAATATCCTGACTTTGATATTTGCCTCCCCACTCTTCAACAAGGATATTCATATTTGCCAGGCCTTCCTTAATTACATCCGGATTAGCACCTGGTTTATCGATTTTGTTTATTGCGAATACAATTGGCACACCTGCAGCCTGTGCGTGGTTAATAGCCTCAATAGTCTGAGGCATTATTTTGTCGTCAGCAGCAATAACGATAATTGATACGTCAGTAACCTGAGCTCCACGGGCACGCATTGCTGTAAAGGCCTCGTGACCTGGTGTATCAAGGAATGTGATTCTTCTTCCATCATCCATTTGAACCTCATAAGCTCCGATATGCTGTGTGATACCACCTGCCTCTCCGGCAATAACATTGGAGTGTCTTATGTAGTCAAGCAATGAAGTTTTACCGTGGTCAACGTGACCCATTACCGTAACGATAGGATGACGGGCAATTTCTTCACCAATGTTAGCCTGCTCTTCTGTTCCTTCTTCAATGGCTTCCTGAACTTCAACACTAACGAATTCAAGTTTATAACCAAACTCTTCAGAAATGAGGTTTAGTGTTTCAGCATCAAGCCTTTGGTTTATTGAAACAAACAGTCCTAACGACATACAAGTTGCGATTACCTCTGTAGGTTGTACCTCCATCATAGTGGCCAGCTCACTCACAGATACAAATTCTGTAACTTTAAGGACATTCTTTTCTGCTTCCTTACGGGCCATGTCGGCCTGTTCTGTCTTATTGACTTTAGCCCTTTTATCTCTTCTGTGTTTTGAAGCTTTGGATTTTCCTCTTGACTCAAGCTGCTTTAGTGTTTCACTAATTTGCTTTTGTACTTCTTCATCAGAAACTTCAGCTTTTGGAGTCTCTTTTTTCTTCTTGGAACGAGCCTTATTGGAGTCGCGCTGCGATCGGTTCTTATTTTGCTGTTGTTGACCTTGTCCCTGTTGTTGACCTTGCCCCTGCTGTTGCCCCTGACCGGGTTTATTAATTCTTTTGCGTTTTTTACGCTTATTAACAGGATCTGCTGAAGAGGCAACAGGTTTCTTTTTCTCCGGTTTTTTCTCAACAGGTAATTCTATTGAACCCAGAATTTTTGGTCCCGATAATTTCTCAAATTTTGTTTCGAGGAAGTTATCAGGTCTTGAGTCTTCTGGTTTAACTTCTTTAGGTGCAGGTTTTTCTGTTTTTTCTTCTTTTACAGGTTCCGGTTTAACAGACTGAGGTTTTTGAATGCTTACCTGTTTCTTCTGATCTTCAGAAGCTTTTGCGGAATCTTTTGTCTTCTTCTGTTGTGCCTTAGCTTTTTTATTGTTTTTAACTTCAGCCTGTTTTCTTTCTTCTCTCTCTTTCTGTTTTTCTTCCTTCGATTTTTTGGGAGGTCTGGTTCGCTGATTTATATCATCAAGGTTTATTTTCCCAAGGATTTTTACATCGTTATCACCAGTAGATTTTTCTTCTGTTATTGGTTGTTCAGAGGCCTCTTTTTTCTCTACTGTTGGTTTTTTCTCTTCTGAAACAGTTTTGGGAGTTTCTTTTTCGGGTTTTTCAACAGCAGTCTTTTCTGTTTCCTTTGCGCCTGAAGTGTCAGCAGTTTTCACATCGCTGTCTTTCTGTTTAGGTGCAGTCTCTTTCTTTTCTGTTTTTTCCGGAATAGCATCTTCTGTTGCTGTTATTTTTTCTGCAGCAGGTTGTTCCGGTTTTGAGTCAGTTTTTTCTTCCTTTACCTCTTCCTTCTTAACAGTTTTTTCATTCTGTTTTTTCTCAGGAGATATATCATTCCCTTTAGTTTCAACTTTCGGGGCTGGTTTTTCTTCTTTCTCTTTTTGTGAATTCCGGGCAGGAGGCACAGAAGTTCCTTTGATCATTAAATCGTCTGAATCTTTATCCGAGTCATCCGAATCAATGTCAGTTTCAGTACTATCCTCAGCTACCTTTTTCTCCGCACTGTTTTGTAGCTTCTTATAGTCTATTTCAATTTTGGCAGCTTCATCTTTAAGGCTTTTTTCAGACTGGTATTCACCTGCTACAATACTGACCATTTCTGGAGTCAGCTTGTAGTTGGGATTCTCCTCCACATCTGCATATCCTTTTTTGTGCAGGAATTCCACGATGGTATGCATGCCTACATTGAATTCCTTTGCTGCTTTTGCTAATCGTGTCGGTCTATTCTTATCTACCATAATTTGAAATAGGTTACTACCCCGGATCAAATTCAGTTTTCTTATCATAAAAATGTTTTTTAAGGACGGCAACTTAATCTTCCGGGTATAAAGCTGCCGGTATATATTGAATTCACAAAATATTATTCAAATTCCGATCTCAGAATTTTCACCACTTCCTCAATAGTCTCTTCTTCCAGATCTGTACGCTTAACTAATTCATTAACAGGGATTTCAATAACGCTTTTTGCTGTATCACAGCCAATATCCTTAAGGGTTTTAAGGATCCACTCATCGATTTCATCTGTAAATTCCATCAGGTCAACATCTTCATTATCACCTTCCGCGTCGCGGTATACGTCGATTTCATAACCTGAAAGTTTTCCTGCCAGCTTAATATTGAAACCTCCTTTACCGATTGCGAGTGAAACCTGATCGGGTTTCATGTACACATCGGCACGTTTTTCTGCTTCATTAATCTGTATAGAAGTAATTTTTGCAGGGCTTAAAGCGCGCTGGATAAAGAGTTGCGGGTTAGATGTGAAATTAATAACGTCAATATTCTCGTTTTTCAATTCTCTAACAATGCCATGGATACGACTACCTTTCATGCCTACACATGCACCAACAGGGTCAATGCGGTCGTCATAAGATTCAACAGCGATTTTTGCTCTTTCTCCGGGAACACGAACAATCTTTTTAATTGTAATGAGCCCGTCATATACTTCAGGTACTTCCGATTCAAAAAGTCTTTCAAGAAATATCGGGCTTGTACGCGAAAGTATAATTACAGGGTTTCCGTTTCGGAGGTCTACTTTTGAGACTACCGCACGGATGGTGTCGCCTTTATGGTAAAAGTCTGAAGGTATCTGTTCTGTTTTGGGCAGCGATAATTCGATGCCTTCATCATCAACAACCAGAATCTCTTTTCTCCATATCTGGTAAACTTCACCTGTTACAATCTCTCCAATTCTGTCACGATATTTTTTAAATACGTTATCTTTTTCAAATTCCTGAATTTTAGCAATCAGATTCTGACGTATTGCAAGAATATCACGACGACCGAATGCAGACATTCCAATGGATTCGTAAACCTCTTCACCTACTTCAAAATCAGGTTCAAGCTTAATAGCTTCGGAATATTCGATTTCCATGTTTTCGTCTTCTGTCATTCCATCTTCAACAATCTCTCTTGTTCTCCAGATTTCGAAATCTCCTTTATCGATGTTAACAACTACATCGATATTTTCATCAGTGCCATATTTTTTAATAAGCATGTGCCTGAAAACATCTTCCAGGATGCGCATCATCATTGCCCGGTCGATATTCTTGAATTCCTTAAACTCCGAAAAGGTTTCAACCAAATTGAAATTTTCCATCGTGCTTATACTTTATTATTAGAAGCGTATAATTTCTTTAACATATTCCAGTTCATCAAAAGAGAGCACCTCGCTGTCGCCATCCTTATAGATT
The DNA here is from genome assembly GCA_002869405.1 of Marinilabiliales bacterium. Classification (GTDB taxonomy): domain Bacteria; phylum Bacteroidota; class Bacteroidia; order Bacteroidales; family BM520; genus BM520. The sequence continues at coordinate 5,899 of PKSY01000095.1, read as the reverse complement.
TGCGCTTTAGCCTTCGGGCCTCCTTTTTTTAACCTGTGTGTAATATACAGATTATTTCCATCGATTTTTTCCAGACGTGCTCTTTGTTCGGGTGTTTCATCTTTTTTAAAGATAATTTCACTTCCGACTACTTTATTGAGCTGTCTGATTAGCTGAATTGCGTTATCAATTCCGTAAGTGCTGACACGTAATTCGAAATCTTCCTCATCACGATCAAATTGATTTTCAAGATATCGTGCTACTTCGATACAGTCGTCGATAGAGACTCTGGAGTCACCATCAAGTGATATCTGAACCAGATTGTCGTTCGATACCTGAATATCTACAACGAACATATCTGTTTCTTCCAGGAAAGCCTCTAATGTTTGTTTAATGTTTTCTTTATTCATAATCTAAAAAAACTAACAAAAGAGGGGACTGTAGTCCCCTCAACTTCTGTATCTTAATCTCGCAGGGATATCCCTGTGGAATCGAATCCCGTCAAAAGCGCTGCAAAAATAGGTTTATTTCTTCAGAAAAACAAATTTCTGTTGTTTCAAATAACGGTGCGAATATTTGTTAAATGATTTATTCTCAGGATATTTTTTGTGATGACTCCCTGATGTGCAGAATTGGTGGGATTTGAACTCTCTTTTCTTCCGCAGAACCTGGTTTTCGGATTTCATGCAAAAGCTTAATAACAGCCTGTTTGCCGATTTCTGTTACTTCCTGACGAACACTTGTAACTGTAACAGGTAATAACCTGAAAAGGTCTATGTCGTCGAAGGATGCCAGGCCTGTTCTTCCGGGGATGTTAATGTTTTTTTGTTTACAGAAGTCCAGAAAGGCCAGAGATAAGCTGTTATTCAGGCAGAAAACAGCATCCGGTTCACCCTCGGAAAATAAGTGTTCCATAGCTTCAAAAACATGCCTGTCACGGTTTTGAAACGGAACATCAATTATCAGTCTGTCGTCCGGATTTATTTTATGGTCTTTTAGTGCTTGCAGGTAGCCTTTCTTTCTGTCTTTTAATGAACTAAGATGTGTTGGCTGGTGCGAAAGAATTACGATTTTTTTGTATCCGTTTTTTATAAGGTGCGACGTCAGTCGATAAGCCCCAAGGTAGTTATCTGTTCCTACGTATGGATTATCCGGGTTGTCAAGGTATCTGTCTATCAAAACAAAAGGTATTCCGGATCTTATTTTTTTCCGTATATCAGTTTCAGAAGCCATTGAGGTTGAAATAATCATCCCGTCGACCTGCTTGTATTCCAGCATTTTAATTAGTCGCCCCTCTTTTTCAACATCTTCATCAGTACTACACACAATCAGGTTATAGTCGTATTCTGCCAAAGCATCTTCTACGGCTCTGATTATTTTTGAAAAGAAGGGGTTAGAGATGTCAGATACAATTAATCCTATGGTATTTGTTTTCCCCAGCCTGAGGCTACGTGCGAGCATATTTGGCTGATAGTTGAGTTCTTTGGCTCTGGCAATCACTTTTTCTCTGGTGTCTTTACTGATTCCGTTTTCTTCTCCACGTCCGTTCAGCACCATTGAGACAAGTGTTTTGCTTACATTGAGGCTTTGAGCAATATCTGCCAGGCTGGTTTTTTTCTTCATATATATTATATTGAACGGCAAAATTAATGAAAATGAGCAATTTTGAGCTCTTTTTATCATGAAATATGCTAAAAACTAATTCGATTTAGAAATTTGTCTTTGATTGAAAATAAAATTGCCGGTAGTCTTTTTTTATTAGAGATGTTTTTTTTGTACCTTTATGGCTAATTGGCAGTTTTATAATACCTTATGTGTAAAAAGGCTGCAATCCATCATTCATCATACACCAAAAACCTAATCTTATGAAACGGCATTTCTTAAAACTCATTATTGGATTATTTCTCCTTCCGGCCGCATTATTGGGGCAACAAACAATTGATCTTACTTCATACTCAGGGTTTGTTACTGCACGTGATTTACAATCAGACATAGTGCAGCATCCCCTTGCACGGCAGGCAATGCTTAAAAATGAGAAGCCGGGAGTGTTTAAAAATGTAACATATCAGCTTGCTGATAATGTCAGAGTGCTCTCGCCTGAGCAGAAATCGCAGCTACAGTTAAAAGGTGACGGAATCCTCGACCGCAGCGCTCTAACATCATTTAATCCTGACCCTGAGGCAATTTATGTTGATCGCTCAGGAGGATTTGCTTTTCAGGCACTCGCCGTTGATGATAATGATATGATGATTCTTAAACCAGGGTTATCAAAGATTTTTACTGAATTCAATATCCCTCCTCAGGAAGTCAATCTGACACTTGCGAACACCAGTGAGTCGAATGAAGATGTGGCTACTACCTCGCAGCAGGTTGCAGATAAATACTTTATCGATTTTGAATTTAAAAACTACAAAATCGTGCTTGACAGCTCCGGGAAATCGGGTGCCTTTATTACCCTTAACGGAAATATTAAGCTCACCAATCCTGCTATTGAAGCAAGTTATTCAAAGAATAATGGTTATAACCTCACTTTTAAGGCTAAGCAAACTTTGGATTTAACAGCAGATGCCACTATACAGCTAAAAAAGGAAGTTAAAGTACCTATCTGGGGCTCCAAAGCAGAAATTCCTGACCTGGGAAAGTGTGAAATAGGACTTTTTGCTGTGGTATCAACCGAAGGGTTAATATCATTACATGCCGAAATTCAACAGGGACTGAGCTTGCAGCTTGGTGTTAAAGGTGGTACTTTTTATTACGTGCCAACGAGTTTTAAAAATAATTCAGGGTATGATTTTTCCTATGCCATGGACACGGAGCTGCGATTAAACGCTAAAATTTTTACCGGGTTTTTATGTACTGCCGGGATGAAAGTTTATGGAATGAGCCTTATTGACGTTAAAGTATCGACCGGAATAGAGGCCACAGGAAAAATTGAGGACAATCTTATTTCTGCAGATGCAGGAATCAGAGCCAATGCGCAGTGGAAGATGCTAGGGAAAAAGAAGACGTTGTTTGACTGGTATTGTTCAATAATAAAGTTTGATAAGCCGAACTATGCAGGATATAAAATGATGATTCACGAAGCATGTGCTTATGGTGATTTTATTGCAGGGCAGGTATGGCGTGCACAGGGGCTTGATACTTTGCCCTATAAGGGTAATGTTAAAATTTTAGTAAAAAAGGCTTCCGGAGGGTCACCGCAGATATTCAATACATCTTCGGATGAAACAGGTGTTTTTGTGGTTACGGATGTGCCGTTAAAGAAGGGTGATAAAGTAGCTATTCAAATGCCCGGCGTGCAAAATGTCAGTCCCTATATGGATGTCTCTATTCCTTTTAAGGAGATTCGTTTATACCATGCCGATTATTACGCCGGTGTTGCTGAAGGCTCTGTTGCAGCCCGGAAAAGTGAGTGGTACAGGATGGCCACTGCTGCTAATTCGGAGACAAATGCAAACAGCACTAACAGGGTGGCATTGAATCCCGGAGTGGCAAACCGTACAGGAGTTAATCGCGATGTTGTGCGTCCCACAAGCAAGGCACTGGAGAACTTTGAAAAGTTTATGCAAAATCTTGTTCAATATTCAGGGCCGGTTACTTTTGAAACTATGGAAACCAAAAGAGTACAGCCAATGACCCGTGTAAAAACCGGTCGCAATACAGGAACTCAGGTTAAGCCTCCGAAGGTCAAGGTGAACAGGGGAAATATTAAGCCTGTGGCCGGTAATTTTTCCGTTCAGAATTTGGATTTTGCTCCTGAGCAAAAAGTTCGGGCAACTGTGAATATTGAAGGATTTATTCTTCGCTCTGAATGGGTTGAGACTGAAGGCCTGGTTTTTTCTGCAATTGAACTTGAAGATCTTGATTTTCAGGGCAGCCATAATTCATCATCGCTCAGTGCAGGGAATAGTTTTGTGATGGTTACACCTTTACGTGGAATGAAAACTCCCACAGGCAATATCAGAGTTCTTAAAGGCGTAAATTACTCGGAGTCATTACCCGCGAATGAGACTACCACACTTTCTGAATTTCCTGACGCCGGAAATGCTGTTGTATGGTTTGATAAGACAGTTGCGCTACAACCAGTTTCTGGAAAGGAGGGTGTAGCAGTTGGTGAAACCGGCCCCTGGAATGTATCATGGTCTTTATCGCCTGTTAGTGCAGATCGTTTTGCCTGCAACAGGCCTTTTGAGCTGGTATCCTATACATATAAGGAAAAAACCCTTGGTTATGAGTATATTATGGAGAGGTGCAAGGGTGGTTCTGCAGCAGATATCAGAAATGCGCTCGAGGGCATGAGAAGTATGGAAATGCAGCAAAAGCTTCAGAGTCTTGATATTAAAAAACTGGACGGACGTATTGTGGCACCAAAAGTACAGGGACAGTTTCATTGATACAAAAAGAGGCCACACAATGTGCAGCCTCTTTTCTGTTGTCCGACCAGGGCTCGAACCTGGACTCTTCTGAACCAAAATCAGACGTGTTGCCAATTACACCATCGGACAATCCGACCCCATAGGGGCTGCAAAGATAAAAAAAATTCAATTTTCAAAATGTGTTTTCTGCTTTCACGGAAAAAATTTGGCTTCAATGTATTGACGATTTGTTAATTTCTGTGAATGGAATCAAAATATCTGATGATAAATTCCTATTTTCGCCACTAGATTTTCAATAACAGTATCCCCATGGAGAACTTTAAAAGAATGAATAACATTGTTGGCTGGGTGGTTTTTGCCATTGCCACGCTGACGTATTTTTTGACGCTGGAACCTACAGCGAGTTGGTGGGATTGTGGCGAGTATATTGCCACAGCTTACAAATTGCAGGTTGGTCACCCTCCCGGAGCCCCATTGTTCCAGTTGCTTGGCCGTTTTTTTAGCCTTTTTGCATTTGGAAATGAAGCTAACGTAGCCAAGATGGTAAATGTAATGTCGGCGTTAAGCAGCAGTTTTACAATTCTATTCCTTTTTTGGTCTATTACAATGCTGGCAAGGAAACTTTTTGTTAAGGCCGGAAAAATGACCCGCTCAGAAGGCATTATGGTATTAGGTGCCGGAGCTGTTGGTGCACTTGCTTATGCGTTTAGTGATTCCTTCTGGTTCTCAGCAGTGGAAGGTGAAGTTTATGCCATGTCTACCATGTTTACAGCACTTGTATTCTGGGTGATTCTCAGGTGGGAACGCGTTGCTCACGAAGAGCACTCGGACAGATGGCTGCTGTTAATCGCATTCCTGGTGGGGCTTAGTATTGGTGTCCACCTGCTTAACCTGCTTGCAATCCCTGCCATTGCCCTGATTTATTACTTTAAACGCTATAAGGTTAATAATAAGGGAATTGTAGCATCGGTTATTATTTCATTCTTACTGATAGCATTCATCATGTATGGGATAATTCCTATGGTTGTTAAGCTGGCAGGATCGTTTGAACTATTCTTTGTGAATACTCTAGGTATGCCTTTCAACACAGGAACTGTAATCTATATTATACTTCTTGTCAGCCTGCTTGTGTTTGGTATATGGTATACCATTAAAAAGAACAAGCCGGTCTGGAATAATATCGTATTGAGCATGGTTTTCATTCTAATCGGATATAGCTCATTTATGGTGCTTGTAATTCGTGCGAATGCCAATACACCGATAAATGAGAACAGCCCTGATAATGCTATTAACCTTCTGTCGTATCTCAACAGGGAACAATATGGCAACTGGCCTATTTTTTATGGTGCTTACTGGGATGCTCCTCTGGATGCCAATGATCCTTACAGCGATGGCAACCCGGTTTATGTCAGGGACGATAACAAAGGGAAATACATTATTACTGACGACAAGAAGGACTCTGAACCGAATTATGATAAGAGATTTAAAACACTGTTCCCCAGGATGTGGTATATGCCACCGGAATCAGGCCGGCAGAGCAGGAC
>PKSY01000247.1 GCA_002869405.1 Marinilabiliales bacterium | reverse complement strand
TCCTGCTGTGGATGCACCTGCACGGAAAGGTTACCTCCATCGAAGGTATCCAGGTAGTCGAAACGGATTGGGAATTCAACGCCAAAGCGCTCTGCAGCATCTCCCAGCACGTTTTTAGACTCCAGATACATCAGGAAATCAAAGGAGACTTCCAGCATCTTACCGTTATCTTCCAGCAAAAGGCCATTTTCCGGAACAATCAGCTCAAACGACCAGGCGTAGTTTGGGACATCCGGGTTCAGCTGTGGGAAGTGTTTTTTCATAAAGTGTCCGCCCCAGGGGCCCGGCTCAAACCAGGGCCTTACGCGAAAGTAGTTCTCGCTCATCTGTTTCAGACTCTTTCTCAAAGTCTCGCCGGTAGTCCAGAATGGGGTCTCCGGCCTCTGGCTGTCCACGATGATGTCAATTTTATCTGATAGCTCCTGTTTGTGCCGGTTTAACACCACCCAGTCTACGAAATAGAATCTTTTGTACATCGCTTTGTTGGAGTAATGTTGGGTAGCACCGAGGTTATAGGTCTTTCCGGCACGCATCCTGAACTGCAACTCATTTTTCGGTAGATCCACATAGATAATGGGTGCTTCCCAGCCACATAAAGCTGCTCCCGGACCATAGAGAATATTAATGTCAGCATCCTGGTCTGGATGAATACGCTGCAAATGATTCACATGGAAAAAATCCTTAAGGGAAAGTGTTGTTCTGGTGCCAAATATAGGATCATCACCACCCAGAAACGGCGCTATCATTTCATCAATATCCTCACCATCCTTCATGGCTGCTGATGTATTATACCACAATGCCTGCAGGTTATCCTTTTTTAGAATGGCGCTGATGTTATATACAATTTCCTTCCAGAAAACTCCTTCAAAACCATCAATAACAACTGTTTTGTGCTGTTTGATATACGCCGCAAGTTCCGGGTATCCAATTTTAATGGCTCCATCGGCAACTTTAAATCCGGGATAAATATCATAATTTCCGGCTTCAGTGGCTTGCACCTGCTCTGGTATCAGAAACTGTGTGGTCTTTCTTAATTCGTTCATTTATTCCTCGTCTTTGTAAGATGCTGCACCAATAAATGCGGATGTGTTCATACTTTCAGCCCGGATTACTTTACATGTAGTGAGATTGTTCTGTAGCTCTCCGGAGAAGAGCTCCCAGGCCTTGCTGATGTTGCCTCCAATCACCACACATTCAGCCATTTCATTAACCGTGTGCGCCACAAGAAATTTTCCTAAATCACGACCAAACTCTTTGAAAATATTCAGCGCATTCCGGTTTCCTGATTTTGCAAGTTCGCTCAACTCTTTTACACCTGATATTTGTGCAGCATTTTTTTGATTGAAAGCAGATACAAACCATCGTGTGGAGAAATAGTCATCGGCAATGCTATCCCTATAAGGCACATTATAAAGCATTTGAGGCAGGGGAGAGCCGTTATGGATATAGGTGCTGCCAAAACCGGTCCCCAGTGTTAGCGCCAGAATTCTGTTGTATCCGGCACAATAGGCTTTATGGTATTCTCCCAGCGCAAAAGCACTGGCATCATTGAGAAAGTGAATGTGATCCGGGTTAAAATCAAGCGTAGTGCTCAGACAGGCTTTTACATTCACACCAAAAAGTGATTCATATTTTCCTACACCATGAATCTGTGAAATTCCTTTTTTATAGTCAAAAGGCCCGGGCATGGCGATGCCGATATTGGAAATATTCTCTTTGCCTTTTAGGTTTATAACCTCTGCAATCAATTCCGACCAGGTGGAAAGAATTTTATATGCTGAAGTTTGAGCATCGACAGGCGTTTCCCGGTGCGAATCTTTGATGATTTCATCGTTATCCTTATTCACGAGACAGGCAGCGATATGTGTGCCTCCAACGTCAACCCCAATAGCAAAATGTTTTTGCGTTGCTGTCATGATCCTCTTTTTATGTCGATGGAATAGGTGAATTTGTCGCTGCGATAATAGCATATATTATATTCGATGACCCTGTCTCCCGGATCCAGGACAACACGCCGTCTTAATAACAACGGGGAGCCCGGTTCTACCTTCAGAATTGCCGCTAGTTCCTCATCCGCTGCTACTGCATTAATCTCTTCCCGTGAAACCTCAGCACGGGTAGCATAATCATCCTCCAGCATTTTATACAATGGCTGACTGAAATCTTCTTCACTTGTAAGGCCGATGCGTGGATGAAACCAGGAGATAAATAGCACAAAAGGCCCCTCCTTGTCGCCACGAAGCCGGCGCAGTTCCAAAACTTCTTTTCCTTTCGCCACATTCAATCGCGTTGCAACATCGGCTTCTGCATTGACAAAAGAAGCTTCAATGGAGAAGTTTTTAAAATCGATGCCTTGCCGACTCATCTCCTCTGTAAAGCTGGACCAGTTATCCAGTCGTGTGGTAACATTGTTTTTTGCTACGAATGTACCTACCCCTTTTTTTCTTACGAGAGATCCATCATACACCATCTTATTTGTGGCCTGACGGATGGTGTTTCTGGCGATACCAAGGGTTTTCGCCATATCAACCTCCTTGGGAAGTGGTGCCCCGTCAAGGTATTTCTCTTCTGTTATCAGACCCCTTAACAGTTGCTCTACCTGCAGATGCAATGGAACAGGACTTGAATGATCAATGGCTAGCTTCATACTTTATGTTTATATGTGCAAACATAGTGATTTTTTTTATTCCCACCACATCGGGCTGCCGTTACTTCCGATAGCATTACGGAACCCTGCCGCAGCGACCTGTGAGCGGCAGGGATTTATTTCGGGTTTCCCTCTCTGCCAGTGAGACGGAACCCGTAACCGGGTTCTTTGGCGTTGTGGATGGGATCGCGGGTTAGTGAGACGGAACCGCTGGCGCGGTTTGTTATTGGATGGTGATGGCGCTGTGCTATTGCGACGGAACCCGCAGCCGGGTTGAAATCCGTTAGGATTTATGTCTCACTGGAAATGAACGTCGCCAAGCACCCCAAAAACCCTGCGAAGGTTTTCGTCTTTTAATCAAAATAAGACGTGTCATTGGCAGGAGCCTGCGACGAAGCAACCTCATCATCGCCCCATTACAACATCTGTCATTGGCAGGAGCCTGCGACAAAGCGACCCCTCAGCATATTTTTGTCAAAATTTCATACACTGATTGTATAGTTTATTGACATACCCGGCTGGGTAGATATAGCATGTTTGCTGTAAGTATCTGTTATTTAATGGTATACCTCTTTTGGCACTGCTATTGACCAATGTTGTTTGTATTAAAATTTTCTTAATCATAATAAATAACTAAAATTTTAGTTAATACTTAAAGCAATACCATGAAATGTACCCTTTGGAACTTAATTACAATTTTGTTATTGATAAATCCTGCATCTTTATTGGCACAAGAATCGACACCTTCTCTTCTGGAACCTGTTCAAATCCGCAATGATATTGATACTTTGGTCAGTACAATGAAAAAGACACATCCCACCTATAAATCGTGGTATGAATCAAATAATATAGATTACCTTATCGACAGTATCAGGCAATCCATTACCAAACCAATCTCTGAGCTGGAATTCTTCCGCATAATGCAACCTTTTGTTGCCATCGATGGGCATACATCACTATTATATTACGGACCATTGTATGATGATGAGGATAGTCCATTAATTCCCTTCAGAGTTGTAATCTATGATAACAACCTCTATGTGAAGAAGAATTACTCAGGAAATGCGTTGCTGGATAAAGGCGCTGTTATCGAAAAAATCAACGGGATACCTTCAAAAGAGATTATTAATAACTTATACCGTTATATTTCAGGGGAAAAGGAGACTTATAAAGCACGGCGTCTGGAGGAACAATTTCATGTGCTTATGGCGTTGGTGTATGGTTCCTTTTCATCTTTCACCGTCACAGTGAATAATTCTACATTGAATTTACATGGAGTAGGGTGGGGGGATTTCCAGGAGCCTTCAAAACCAAACTTTGAGTTGCGTTTTTATGATGATAATATTGCATACATCTATAAGAAAATGTTTATGCCACCCTGGGGTTTCCTGGATTTTATAGACTCAGCGTATGCCGTAATTGCGGAACGGAAAATAGATTATGTAATTATTGACAATCTTAGCGGTCCTGGATTAACAGACCTTGCCGATACGCTCATCTCATATTTTGCAAAAAATCCGTACCGTTTGATGGAGCAAAAAATGACCAGGGTTAGTGCATTATCTACTGACTTAATTAAGGATAAGAAGGATCAGGGTAATTATGAAAATGGATATTTTATTCAGGATTACCCATTGCACCATCCGGCAAGGAAGAATTTCTTTTCAGGAAATACATACATCCTGAACGGTCCAAGATCCTATTCAACGGGAACTTGCTTTCCTGCAGCAGCAAAATGCTATCAAAATGCCATAATCGTGGGTGAAGAATCAGGTCAGCCTCTTTTAAGTAATGGTGATCAGAATCAATTCGTCCTTCCTGAAACCAAAATAACCTGCATTACCTCATTAGCTGTAATATATATGCCATGCAATAATGGCGATACTGTCAATGGTGTCATTCCGGATTATATCTACACACCTACATTACAAGACCGGCTTGGTGAGGATAATTACACTCTTGATTACACATTGAAATTAATAAGAGAAAACCAATAATTAGCGTATGATGCTTCAAATTCAAAGGAACACCCTACTTCTGGTAATCGCAACGATTGCGGTTCTGTTAAATGGCTGCAAAGAAGATTATTCCTCCACACGATATTTGGAGAAGGTAATTGTAAACCTTGAATCAATAGAATCTGCCACTTATAAGGAAACTGTTGAAAATTGGTTCCCGGGTGATACTGCTCCCCTGGGTATACAATACAGACTGGCTAAAGAGTACGATTATCCTGCGGATACAACAATAGGGTCAAAGTTTATATATCTGGATTACAACAACCCGTCACTTCCGGTATTCTGTTATGATGGCCAAATGAGAGCACTTATTTACCTTGATGAAAAGCGGATGGTACTGGATAGCTTTAAACTTGTCAAACGCCCTGTAAGACCAGTGACTCCTCCTTTTTTCAATTATACTGAAAGTGTCATTCGGTATGCTCTGGAAACTGATGATAGCATCTCTCTGCAAATAGATGACCGTGAAGATGAGGTTTATTTAAAATTGCTTGTTTATGAGGAGCAACAGGTAGAGTTTTTTGGCAAACCACATCATGTTCCCATCAACCCTTATTCATTTGGAGATAATACTTCTCAGTATGAAGTATGGATCAGCAAGTCAAATAACTTACCCTATAAGGTACGAAGAGCTATGTCGCATGATATTTCTGTAGTAAAATGTGAAGATTTTGTCTTCAATAGTTTGAATATAGCAGAATTTAATGCTTCCGATTACTTCCCTGAAGATTTTAAAATCCAGAATTATAGTATAGGGGGCTCTACAAGAAGTTCAAAAAAACTTATTGGTATTAACGCTCCTGACTGGACTTTACAAACTGCAGATAAAACACTTTTCTCTTTGGATGATTTGAAAAGTAAAGTGGTGATGATTCAGTTTACAAGTGTTAGTTGCGGACCATGCAAAGTTTCAATACCATTTTTAAAAGAACTCTCCACAACCTATAGCCAAGAGGATTTTGATTTTGTGGCTATTGAATGTGCTACAAAAAATACGAATGCGCTTAAAAGCTATATGGAGAGAAATGATTTTGAGTATAAATTCTTGCTCTCTAATAAAGAGGTGCGAAAAAACTATGCTATTCGTTCCTTTCCTGTTTTCTATTTTCTGAATGAGGATAGAATAATTGAGGAGGTGATTTATGGATATGGAGAGGGAAGTACAGATGAGAAAATTACTAGCCTAATTGATGAAATGATTGATATATAGCACAATAAGATATTGAAAATGAGAATTTTTTTAGCATTGACCCTAATAATGATTTTTTTTCCCGTTGGCTTCGCTATTGGGCAGGAAGACTTAAGTAAAGGTTTGATCGATAATGATTTACTATTGGAGGATTATGATTATCTGCTTACAACCCTTGAGGAGACGCATCCAAACTTGTATGCCTATATTACCAAAGATGAGTTCTTGAAAAAAACCGATGAATACCGGGCTACGATTAATAAGCCAATGTCAAAATCAGAATTTCATAAGATATTACTTCAAACCATTTCGTTGATTAAACAAGGACATACAATGGTTTTTGGTGATGGCGGGTATCGGGATTTTTTGAAGTCAGGTGGGTTGGCTTTCCCTTTTGCCATAAAGTATTTCTCCGGTCATATCTATGTGGATGAAAATTTCTCTTCACAGGATGAGTTTATAAAAGGCACTGAGATTATTGCCATAAACAGCAAAACAGTGAGTCGGATTGTGGATGAATTCACTCCTTATCTGCGGGTTCGTCCCAATGGATATATAGGAGGTACACTTTCATTCAACTGGAGTGGATTCCTGTGGTTGATGTATGGGTTTTGCGATGAGTTTAAGGTGAGTTATATTTTACCTAATGATCATAAAATTAAAACTAAAACAGTTAGCGGAGTTGGATATGAAAAGATTAAAAAAGGTTCTCCCGCCATGCCGACTAATGATTTTGAGTTTAAACCCGAACCGGCCCGGAAAACGGCGTTGCTAGAACTAAATACTTTTCACCTTGATTTTGATCGTTACGACAGCCTCTTGAAACATGTTTTTTCTGAAATAAAGAGAGATGAAATCGAAAATTTAATTATTGATGTTCGCAATAATAAAGGTGGCAATGGAAATCTTGTAAGCCTTCTTCTAAACTATCTGACCGATCAACCTTATGTTGCCTCAGCTGGCAGCAAGGTAAAGACCAGTGTAGCTACAAAACACTGTTATACAACACATCCGGTTCTGGTGGAAGCTATCGAACAAGCCAGAAAAGCCGAAGGTGAAAAGGCTGAGTTTCTAAAATTGGTTGACTGTTTTTTGGAGTACGAACCGGGAACTATAACCGATTTCCCGGAAGAAGTTATTACTCCGGAAGAAAACCCATTGCGCTTTAGCGGGCAACTCTATGTTTTGACGAGTAAGAATACCTACTCTGCCGGAACACTCTTCTCTGCTCAAATTAAAGACAATAACATTGGTGTTATTGTGGGGGAAGAGACCTCCGACAATCCTACGATGTATGCATGCATCATGTTATTTGAGCTTCCAAATTCGCAGGTTACGATTCAAAATTCGGCGCAGTATAGCATTAGGCCCGGAGGATTTGATGATAAACATGGAGTACTACCGGATTTTCTGGTGGAGCCGACTTATAATGATTATATAAATAATTATGATAAAGTATTGAACTATACCTATTGGATTATAGATCAGGGCATTACAATGTAATTTATTTGAATATCAATGTACAATTATAAAAGTATGAACAAGGTATTGATCCTTTTATTAACAGTAATTCTCTGCACAAACTGCGTGCGGGAAGAACTGGACTTTTTGGCGTCGGATGCTGCATGGTTTGGTCTCACTCCACCGGGAGCAGAGCCTGAAGTATTTGCTCCGGGCATCGTTTCTGACAGCACCTGGGGGGAACATTGCCAGGTTGCCGTTTCTCCCGATGGCAAAGAAATTTATTGGTCTGCATGGTCGCCGAAGTATCCGGCTACTGATACCGCAATGACAAACACAGAACAGATTTATTTTTCCAAATTTATCAATGGGGAATGGACTGAACCTGCATTAGCTGACTTTGTCAAAAATCATTTAGGCATCATTAACGGAGGTCCCGTTTTTTCTCCCGATGGAAAGAGGCTATACTTCTACTCTGTTGACAGACCCGGTGGTTTAGGCCGTATGGATACGTGGTATGTCGAGAGAATAAATGACACCTGGAGCGCACCGGTTAATGCAGGTGAACCCTACAACTCTTCAGGAAGTGACTGGACTCCCATATTTACATCCAACGGGATGGCGTATAAGAATTTTCGGACAACAATAAGGTATCACTATGAACAGGATCAGTTTTCCAATCCGGATACCATTGTTATCTATAGTGGGTTCAGACCTATATTTCCAATTTATGTTTCTCCCGATGAAAGTTATGTGATTTTTGACTCTTTTGAAAAAGACAATTTTGGAGATCTTGATTTATATATCTCTTTTAAAAATACGGATGGTAAATGGGGTAACCCAGTTAATATGGGTAAAAAAATAAATACTGAAGCCGGCGAGCGATTCCCTATGGTCTCGCCTGATGGGAAATATTTCTTTTTTATGCGACATACGGAAACGCAGGATTTCTTCTGGGTCTCGACGGAGATTTTTGAAGAATTGAAGAAAGTCAGAGTTTAAATTATTATTCACGGATTATGAAAAGAGTAGTTTTTGCGATAGTTTTTATGATAATGTCTAACTTAATATATGCACAGACAATTGTCTGGAAGGAGATTGCGTCACTCCCAATGGAATATTACGGAGGAGAAGCCGTAAGCCTTGGTGGTGAAATATATTTTGTGGGTTCCGTAAGTGGTAAAACTATTACTCCTCACTTTTATAAGTATAATCCGGAGAAGAATAGCTGGACTCAACTTACAAACATTCCCGATCCTACAATGAACCTTGCGCTGGCAGCTGTTAATGATAAGATATTTGCTATTGGAGGTGACCGGTTTAAAAAGACCAACCGGATGTATAATCCAAAGACGGACTCATGGAGTATCATGGATTCCATGCCCACCGGTCGCCAGCATATCAGTGCCGGCACTTACGGCAATAATATCTATGTAACCGGAGGGCTCACTTCCTGGACATCAATTTCGAAAAAACTTGAGGTTTACAATGTAAAGGTCAATACATGGTTGGAGAAGACTGAAATACCATCCCTGAGAAATAACTCCGCAGTGATTGGGTACGATGACAAAATTTTTGTCTTTGGTGGTGCCGGAACAAAAGAAGATGTGTATGGTGATATCAATACAGTGGAGTCATATGATGTAAAAAAAGACCAATGGGAATTGAAAAAAGAGCTCCCAATCATGCTTTTTAAACCCGGAATTACTGTGGTTGGAAAAGAGATATTTCTAATTGGTGGACAGGCAATGATTGAGGGCCAGTGTGTGGCTTCAACAAGAGTATTTGTCTATAAACCAGATACGGATACATATATAGAAACAACACCTTTGCCCAAAAAGAATGTCTTCTTCGGCTGTACTTCCATAGGCGATAAAATCTATGTCATTGGTGGTACAGTGGGGGGACTGCCAAACTGGGATGGATACTCAACGGTATATGAAGGTCAGGTTATCAATAATCCAAAATAATATTATGAAAAAACAAAGATCTGTTTTATTAATAGTGGCATTATTTTTTTCAACAATAATGCTTAGTGCTCAAACTGCATATGAAGCCGATAGTGCAGAACTGAAATTGAGCTTTTCTACATATTTATCGCATACCGATAAATATGCCTCCGGATTTGATATCTGCAGTGACAAGGATGGAAATACTTATGTCTGTGGGAATACCCGCGATAAGAACTTTCCTGCCACTGAGAATGCTTATCAGACTAAACTTAATGGTTCCGCTGACGTGTTTGTAGTTAAATATTCCCCTGCCGGTGAGATCATATTTGCTACCCTTTTGGGTGGTTCAAACAGAGAGCACCACAGCGCGATAACCGTTGATGAGCAGGGGTTTATTTTTGTCTCAGGAGGAACTGAATCTGAAGATTTCCCGGTAACGGAAGGCGCTTTTGATGAAAGTTTCAATGGCAAAGGATCCTGGGCCGGTGATATATTTGTAACGAAGCTAACACCCGACGGCAGCAACATCGTCTTCTCCACCTATATCGGAGGAGAAGTAGAAGAGACACTTAGCGGCGGGTGTATTAAAGTTGACTCAAAGGGTAATGTGATAATTGGCGGACTTACAAAGTCAAAAGATTTCCCACTGACAAAAGGACAAATTTCTGACAGTGAATCCATGCATGGTTTTATTGCAAAATTTTCCCCGAAAGGAGAAAAATTGTTGTTTTCATATACGTTCGGCTCAAGTACATGGGAAATCGTGACCGGTGTAGAGGTAGATGATAAAGATAACATCTATCTTACGGGAGCCACCTTCAGTGAAAACTTACCTGTAACTGATGATGCCCTCCGAAAAGAGATTATCATGCCTAAGTCTGGCGGTATCAACGACCATTATCTGGCAAAAATCGATGGCATCAGCAATAACATAACCTATTTTAGTTATTTCGTTACTGAAGGATTTGCCACAACACCAGTAAAGTGGACAAGCCCCAACAAACTGGTTGTTTGTGGAAGCACAGAGACCAATAATTTTCCTGCCACCACAACACTTTTATGTGATTCGATTAAAGGAATGCAGGACTGCTATGTGGCTCTCTTTAATTCAGAGACCATGAATCTTGAATATGCTGCGATCTTTGGTGGAAGTGAAATGGAGAGAGTAAGCTCAACAGGATTTATTAATGATTATACGATCATAATAGGCGGGACAACAACCTCTCCGGATTTTCCAATCACGGAAAATGCACTCTATAAGGGTTTCCCAACGTGTGAGAAAACATTCAACTCCTCCTTTTTAGGTCGTAAAAAGTGTTTTGTCTCAATTATTGATACACGGAACAATGAGATACTTAACTCTACATTTATGGGTTCCGGTTTCTTGTTTAATATCTATCCGGATATAAACGGGAACATCAGTTTTGTCGCTGAGGCAGGTCAACGTGGAGAGGCCGGAGATACTGGCTTCCCCATCACCAAAAATGCCGAAGAGCCTCCGACCTATGCCATGATTGGTCGGTTGTTATTAAACGTTCCTCCTGAGCCTACCAAAGAGGAACTGTATAAGGATGTAACTGTAGACAGTGACATCCTCAAATCCTATGTGGCGAAATATGAGCTATCCCCAGGATTTGCCTTTACCATAACCTGCGATGACGGGCAGCTTATGCTTCATATTCCGGAGGAGGGTAGTGTCCCGTTGTTTCCAAAGTGTGATAATACTTTCTTCCTAAAAACATCAAATTATGAATTCTCATTCAATACCGGTTCAGATGGTGAGGTAGTGAGTATGACCATGCATCCGGATGGGGGAGATGATGTGATTTGTAAAAAGATTGAAGAGTAATATTTTCTAATTATGAGAAAGAACACGCTGTTTGTTTGTTTAATGCTATTTGTGGCTTCTGTGACTGCGCAACCTGAATCGAATAATGAATTTATCACGGTAAACGGGTTCAAAGTTGAAATATTAATTTCAGGGTTGGAAAACAATAGCCCTGAAAAGCCGGTAATTGTGATAGAAAATGGCATGGCCAGCACTTTTGGCAGTTGGGATGCTGTAGTAAGTGAATTTTCTAAAACAAATACTGTTTTTCGGTATAACCGGCCAAGGATTGGTGAGTCTGAAGATGACAGCATTCCTCCAACTCCAACACATATTGTGAATAATTTGCGAAAGATACTGCTGCAAAAAGGCTTGGAACCTCCATATCTTCTGGTTTCTCACTCTTTTGGCGGAGCATACATACGAAGTTACGCCTCCATGTATCCTGATGAAATTGCAGGCCTCATATTTGTTGATCCCATTGATTTTACTAAAAAGAAAGGGTATGGTGATCTTCCTTATCTTGAGATTGGTTTAACTCAATTCCAAATTGATTCACTTTTTGACAAACCTTACGATGACTTTATTGAGAAACTCTATCAGGAAATGCCTTCCTTCTATGTAGAGGAAGTGAAGGTTTCACGGGCACTACATAGTTCTGAGTTTATCGAATGTGTGCGTAATCCCTTACCTGATGTGCCGGTGCATTTTATTATGGCTGGAGGGTTTAGTCTATATGCTGATGAGAAACCAACAATATATGACCGGGAAGAGATGTGGCGCATCAACAATAATATAAAAATGAAACGATGGGTTGCGCTGTTGGATCCATTAACATATGGCAAGTTCTTTTATAGTTCGCATTCAGAGCATTATATTCAAAAAGACGAGCCGGAACTTGTAATTCAAAGCATAAAACTTGCATTGCAGGATTATGATAAGTTAATAAATAGTGCCAAAACTGATCATTAGATAACATTATTATTAAATCGTATTAATTAAATACCGGATTATGAAATCATTTCTTTTTATCACCTTAATTATGACAATGGCATGCTGCAGTGTTTTTGCACAGAATGAAAAAG
>PKSY01000113.1 GCA_002869405.1 Marinilabiliales bacterium | reverse complement strand
TAAAAAAATGGAAGATGCTGGAATTATCCTCCCAATGCTGAAAGACCTTGGTATTGAAATCGACACCGTAAAAAGCCCCGTTTCTGTAGGTATTGAAGATGAAATTCTTGACATAAAAGATATTGGCAGCCTTGAAGATTACCGCAATTTGCTTATCCATTTTTATCCTGAAAGCAAAAATGACATTAACCTGTTCTTAAAGTCTGTTCGTAGGATAATGAAGCATATGGATGTGCTGTATGGTATTGAAAATCCTGTTTTTAAAGACTTGAAACGCGACAGGAAATTTCTCTTCAAAAAACTGCTGCCCTGGTTACCAAAATTTCTCTTTACTGTTGGAAAGATCAACAGTATGAACATGCCTGTGGAGGGTTACCTAAAGAACATGATTAAGGATGCTTCCTTACGGGATATTATTTCACAACATTTTTTTAAAGACACACCTACTTTTTTTGCGTTAAGCTATTTTTCCTTATATCTTGATTATTTCTATCCTAAAGGTGGTGTGCAGAATTTAGCAGATGCCGTTTCATCTAAAATCAATGAATTTGGAGGAGACATAAAAACTCAAACAATTGTAACATCTGTTAACGCCAGTGAAAAATCAATTATTGACAACCAAAACAATAAATATTTTTATGAAAACCTGATCTGGGCTGCCGACCTGAAGACCATGTACAAAATCATGAATACTGATGGCATCGCAGATGAAATAATGGTTTCAGTAAAAAATAAACAAACTGAAATGGAGAGCAGTCGTGGGGGTGATTCGGTATTCAGTTTGTTTCTGGAAGTTGATGAACCATTGGAAAGTTTTAGAAATATTGCCAACGGACATTTCTTTTATACACCATCAAAACAAGGACTTGGAGAAATCCACCGAAGTGAGCTGAATTCATTACTGGAAAACCGGACAAATACTTCGAAATCGGACGTTTTGGAATGGCTTAACAGATTTGTACGCTATAACACTTTTGAAATTTCAATTCCGGGACTCAAGGACTCTGCTTTGGCACCGGAAGGAAAAACAGGAATGATTGTAAGCCTTCTTGCTGAATATGATCTTTTTAAAAAAATTAAGGATGAGGGCTGGTATGAAGATTTTAAAATCGAGTTATCAAAAAGAATGATAACTGTTTTGGCAGAATCAGCCTATCCTATGCTGGCCGACAAAGTGATTAAACATTTTTCTTTCTCACCGGTAAGTATTGCCGAACGCACCGGAAGTTCTGAGGGCGCCATTACAGGCTGGACATTCGAGAGACCCGTTCCTGTGGTACATAAGATTCAGTTTTCTGACAAATCTGTTGTAACGCCCGTGCCGGGAATCTATCAGGCCGGTCAGTGGGCCTATAGTCCCGCAGGTGTGCCAATGTCTATCCTCACCGGTAAGCTTGCCGCTGACAGGATTTGCAAATAACAAACAATTTTTTTCTTCCCGTCGTCGTTAATATACTAACTATATCTTTTACAGTATATTAACACCAATATGAAATTATTCATTGCACTATATACATTGATAATTCCGGTATCATTAAATGTGTTTTCACAGGTTAATGAAGATGACATATGTGGGTATTGGTTTACTGAAAACAATGAAGCAATCATAAAAATCACAAAAAACGGAGATAATACTTTTAGCGGCATGTTCTGCTGGCTTTTGGAACCCAATGAACCAGACAGCACGAACGCAAATTTCGGAAACCCAATAATCGATCAACACACCGGCATGCCATATCTGCAGACTATTATTTTAAGAGATGCCGTATATGCAGAAACCGGAAAGTGGAAAGGTGAGATCTATGATCCAAGGCATGGCACAACATATAAGTGTAATATTTCCTTATCGGAGAATTCACAAACAATGACACTAAAAGGATACATCGGGATTTCTCTCCTTGGCAAGAAAATTATCTGGACACGCACCTGCTCATGCCAATAATTATTTGATTTTTGCAAAAAAAGAGATATGAGTACAAAAAGTAAGATTTTCAACTTCATGTTAAGAAACCGACACATCTTGCAGGGTAAACTGCGAAAGCCGGTTTTTG
>PKSY01000052.1 GCA_002869405.1 Marinilabiliales bacterium | reverse complement strand
CACAACATATCCGTCGTACCCGGTTTGTGCGGCCTTGTAGAGTGCCTGCGCCTGTCCAAACTCTGAGCCGGGGTAATTATATGACCAGCCATAAACCTCCATCTCATGCGAATGATACGTATTTATAAGTTCTTCATCCACTATAGTATGCCACCATATTGTATCCATAATACCATCTGCGACTTTTACGTAAATCCGCTTTACACCCAGAGAAGAGAGAGTATCTGCAAGTGTTTCGTGGGTGAAACCGGTTTGCTCCACATACCATATCCAAGCGCCGAGCTTATTGCAGTCGGGTTCCTGGGCTTTTACAGTTGTGGCAGATATCAGCATCTGCGAAAGCAAAAGAAAAAACAATATTGGCTTTGTCATAATGTTGTTGAGGAACATAAATACTAATCAAACAGGAGAAACAAAGATATAGTATTATTGAAGAAACACACTGCGGAACTTTGCGAAAACATTGCGGGACTCTGCGCTCCAAATTTATCAGGTACGCGGTGTCGCGCAGAGGTAGCGCAGTGTTGCGCGGAGTTAAAGCGGTGTAAAAAACTCTATGCCTTTAATGCTAAGGAATATTCCTGAGCTACTGAGTCTTTCGGTTTAAAGATGGCGCTAAAAAGTAAATTGGCCAGCATCGCCATGATAAATGCCGGGAGTAGTTCATAGAGTTCAAAGATACCACCGGTAAGGTTTTTCCAGATAATCACTGTTGCCGCGCCGGTAATAAGTCCGGCCATAGTTCCAGCACCGGAGCTTTTCTTATGGTATAAAGAGAGAATTATTGCAGGCCCGAAGGCAGCTCCGAAACCGGCCCATGCATACGACACCAGACTAAGGACATTGCTATCGGGATCGGCAGAAATCAGCCATGCCACAACTGCAATGGCAATAACGGTTATTCGTCCGGCCCATACCAGTTCACGGTCGCCGGCATTTTTCTTAATAGATTTCTCATAAATATCGCGGGTTAAGCATGACGAAGAGACTAAGAGCTGTGAGTCGATCGTGCTCATAATAGCCGCCAGGATGGCTGCCAGCACAAACCCTGCAATCCATGGATTAAAAAGCAGCTGCGAAAGTGTGATAAAAATCTTTTCCGGATCTTCGAGAGGAATGCCTTTTGCTGCGACAAAAGCAATTCCGAAAAAACCTACTGCCACAGATCCGGCCATAGAAAGCATCATCCAGGTCATGCCCACACGTTTGGCGTTTTTCACCTGTGAAGGTTTATTTATCGACATAAAACGAACAAGTATATGCGGCTGCCCGAAATAGCCCAGTCCCCAGGCCATTAGTGAAGCTATCGCAATAATTCCTCCGGAGTGTGCAAGCGTAAGAAAATCCGTATCTATCTCACGGATAACACTTAGCGTGGAGGAGATTCCGCCAAGGTCAAGTATAATTGTTACCGGAACTACTATCAACGCAAGCATCATGAGAATACCCTGAAAAAAATCAGTCCACGAAACCGCATTATAACCGCCAAGAAAAGTGTAGGAAACAATGATAATACTACCGGTAATCAGGGCTGTCTGATAACTCATATCGAAGGTAGCTTCAAAAAGTTTTGCACCGCCCACAAGGCCGGAGGAGGCATACAGCGTATAAAAGATCAGGATAATAATTGATGAGACAAGACGCAGCCGTGAATCTCCGAAACGATTGGCCAGATATCCGGGAATGGTAATGGCATCATCAAAAAAAGCGGAAAAAACACGCAACCTGCGGGCAACGAACTCCCAGTTGAGCCATGCACCAATGGTTAAACCAATGGCTATCCATATTCCGCTGATTCCTGTCACATAGAGCAATCCGGGTAAACCCAGCAGCAGCCAGCCGCTCATATCAGAGGCTCCGGCACTTAGCGCTGCCACCACAGGATTCAAACCACGGCCACCTAACACGTAATCTGAAATGTTACGTGTTTTCCTATAGAAATAGAAGCCAATGGCCAACATACCAATAATATAGACACTGAATGAGACGATGACAGGAATATTCATTAAAATAATTTTTATTAGTTTTGGTGCATCTTTCGCCGTAAAGATAGCAAATCGTAACAATGTTCACGAGCCCACAGGTGAACAAAACAGGGAGGTAAACCCTTTTTTAAGAACATACAGTAATATGGAACAAGATAAAAGAAAAGCGTTCCGACGGTTTATCGACCGTCAGGAGGCATTTATAGCGCAGAACAGCGCCGAAAGAGCGTTGAAACAACATGAGAAAGGAAAGCTTACTGCCCGCGAGCGGTTGGATTTACTTTTTGATGAAGACTCTTTTACTGAAATCGATGCATATGTGGTACCAGAAGGGTTATCCCATGGCTTTGGAAAAGTAAAACGCAGTTTTGGTGACGGAGTAATTATCGGTCATGGAAAAGTTAACGGGAGGCTTGTCTTCTGTTATGCCCAGGACTTTCTTGTGATGGGAGGTTCATTGGGCACCGTGCATGCGGCCAAGATCGACAAGATTCAGAAGATGGCACTGAAGATGGGTGCACCGATAATAGGGCTGATTGATTCCGGCGGAGCAAGAATCCAGGAGGGCGTGGGATCGCTGGCCGGGTATGCAAGGATCTTTCGCAATAACATCAAAGCATCAGGGGTAATCCCACAGATATCAGTGATCATGGGTCCGGCAGCAGGAGGTGCAGTTTATTCACCGGCACTTACCGACTTTATCTTTATGACACGTCAAACGAGCTACATGTTTGTCACCGGCCCCGACGTGGTAAAAGAGGTACTTAATGAAGATGTGACCTTTGAAGAGCTTGGCGGCGCCGATGTTCATGCCTCCAAAAGCGGTGTGGCACATTTTGCCTATGATGATGAAGAGAACACCATTCTCGGTGTTAAAAAACTCCTCAGCTTCCTCCCCTCCAACAACCTTGAAAATCCCCCGATTCTGAACAGGCAGGATATCATTCCAGAGAATAGTGACAACCTGAGGCTTCTGGTTCCCGACGACCCTAACAAGCCGTATGATATGGTGGATGTAATTTCGCATATTATTGATAAGAACAGTTTCTTCGAAATATCGGAAAACTTTGCGCCAAACATTATCACCGGGCTGGCGCGTCTGGATCAGAAAGTAATTGGTATTCTTGCCAACCAGCCCAAAGTTATGGCCGGTACAATAGATATTGATTCTTCAGACAAGGGAGCCCGTTTTGTGCGATTCTGTGATGCTTTTAATATTCCGATTCTGGTGCTGGAAGATGTTCCGGGATTCCTTCCGGGCGTAAACCAGGAGCATGCGGGGATTATCCGTCACGGAGCCAAATTGCTTTTTGCTTTTGCCGAAGCTTCGGTACCAAAAATTACACTGATTTTACGTAAAGCCTACGGTGGAGCATATATTGTTATGAACTCTAAAAACCTTGGCGGAGATTTCAACTTTGCCTGGCCAATGGCCGAGGTGGCAGTGATGGGACCTGAGGGCGCGGTGAAAATTATCTATCGAAAAGAGCTTGCCGAAGCAGAAGATCCTGTAAAACTCAAAAAGGAGCTCGTGGAAAAATACCGTGAGGAGGTAGCCAATCCATATATTGCCGACGAGAAAGGATATATTGATGAAGTTATCGACCCCGCTGATTCAAGAGAAAAGCTAATCACTGTGTATGATGCATTGAAAAACAAACACGTGGAACGTCAACCGAAAAAACACGGAAACATACCTTTATAAACCTGACATCATGAAAATCAAATCTATACTAATTGCCAACCGTGGAGAAATAGCCATCAGGATTATCCATACTGCAAAGAAAATGGGCATCAAAACCTGGGCAGTGATGACAGCTGCCGAGCCGAATGCGTTGTACCTCAGCGAAGCCGATGAGGTAATTGATTTCACGGAAAACACCAGCGAGGTACCACCGTTTCTGGATGTGGAGCGCCTGGTAGAAGCCGCGGTAAAACATAAAATTGATGCCATACATCCGGGGTACGGATTTCTGGCAGAGAGTGCATATTTCGCGCAAAGCTGTGAAAACAAAGATGTCATTTTTATCGGCCCCTCCTCGGACGCAATCTATAAAATGGGAAATAAAACCATTGCACGAAAAATCGCCATAAAAAATAAAATCAGCCTGCTGAAAGGTAGTACAAGACCCGTAACTGATGCGGAGATTGCCATGAAAGAGGCTGAAAAAATCGGCTATCCTGTAATAATCAAAGCTGCGTCAGGTGGCGGAGGTAAGGGAATGAGGATTGTCAGGAAACCTTCCGACATGGAGAAAAACTTCCGGCTTGCAACCTCGGAAGCAGAAAAAGCTTTTAACGACAGCACCGTATTCATCGAGAAATACGCTGAAAACCCCAGACATGTTGAATTTCAGATCCTGGGTGATAAACATGGAAATGTAATCCACCTTGGAGAACGGGAATGTTCCATTCAGCGAAAGCATCAAAAACTGCTCGAAGAGGCGCCGTCACCTGCTCTTGATGAAAAGCTGCGTGAAAAAATGGGCAATGAAGCAATCGCCATCGCAAAAGCAGTAAACTACTCCAGCACCGGAACAGTAGAGTTTCTGCTCGACGATGCCGGAAACTACTACTTCATGGAGATGAATACACGAATTCAGGTGGAGCATCCCGTGACTGAGATGATTACAGGTATCGATCTGGTAGAGCAGCAAATAAGAATCGCGCAGAATGAAAAGCTATCGCTCAGGCAAGAGGATATAAAACTCGAAGGTTGGGCAATGGAATTTCGCATTAATGCGGAAGACGTGCAGGCGGGATTTGCGCCAAACACAGGAATCATTAAACGAATGGTCATCCCGGGCGGAAAAAATGTGCGTGTGGATACGGGATTTGTGGAAGGAGCAGTAATACCTCCCGATTATGACTCGATGATTGCCAAGTTGATTGTATTTGGTGAAAGCAGAAAAAAGGTGATTACTACCGGTCTCAGGGCTTTGGGAAAAATCGACATTCAGGGACTGAAGACAACCGTACCGTTTTTTAAAGCTGTACTGCATAATAAAGCTTTTGTGGACGGGGATTTCAATACATCCTTTATAGAAACAGAGATGCAGTCGCTCTTCCATCAGGAAAAAGATGAGGAGATGCTGGCAGCATTTCTCTCTCTGATGGATTATCTTAAAGAGGTTTCTGATGACAGTGAACTAAGCGCTGACAAAAGCTCTCCGTGGTTATTTAACAAACGAATGAAATCAATCTAACGCTATGGGTATCTTCAATTTTTCTAAAAAAGATAAAGCAAAATATATTGTACTGGGAAACCGGAAATATACTTTTGAAGTTGGTGATGAAGGCATGGTTAAAGTGAATCGTGTAAACCGCGATATTGCAGTGGAAGAGATGACACACAACCGCTTTGATTTGCTCTATAAAAACAGAAAGCACCGTGCCGAGATCATTGAAAAGAAGCAAAACAAATATACTGTTGAAATAAACGGAAACCGTTATGCTTTTAGCATTGAAACACCAATCTCCTATGAGCGGAAAAAGATGCTTGAGAAGAAAAGTGGTACTTCAGGACTGGTTGTTACCGCTGCACCTATGCCGGGAAAAATCCTGGAAGTATTGGTTGCTGAAGGACAGCAGGTTAAGGAAGGTGACACCTTAATCATCCTTGAAGCGATGAAAATGCAGAATGAGATTCTGGCCACAGGAAAGGGTGTGGTAAAAGAAGTGATGATTAAAAACGGAGACAGTGTAATGAAAGATGACCGACTGATTGTAATTGAGAAAAAGTAGGTTTTACAGGTCCAATTCTTCTTTTAATTTATTGAAAACACGAAATTCCAGCTGAGCGATATCGGAAACTTTGTGGGAAGCGTCAGCGATTCGTGCACGCATTCCGGACTGCCCGATTGCCTGGAGATCAATACCTACATCATCCCAAAGTTCGGCTACTTCCTCGAGGGCAACAGATGCGCGGTGAAAACAGCACTGCCCGGTAATAATTGCTGCTTCTTTAAGGTATCCGGCATATATTTTCCGAAAAGCACCACCTCCTGTTCCTCCTGATTTATGAATTGCCAGATAAGCATTTAAAGCGCTGAAGCGAAGCTGTTCTGCAGGATAGTCAATCCAGCGTAAAATACGGGCCGCATAACTTTCAATACCTTTAACGCCGTGTGTAATAACTTCAGGTGAAAGCATTTGCCGGCACACCTGATACACAGATTCATAAATTGCGGCAGGTAAAACCGGCTTAAATCCATGATAATTTACCGTGAACATAAGGTGCATAACCGGGAAAGGAAGGTATCGTGTCGCTCTTGATCGCCGGAACTCCTCTTCGTCGATAATATGCCGGTTTGCAGGTTCCACCTCAGGATTCAGGGATACGGGCTCTCCTCCGTCTTCATCGCGGTCGCTGATAATTACTACGCCCTGTTCCTCATCAATACCATAGGGCACCACCGCATAATCACCAAAATGCAACTGTCCTGGAATTCCATGGTAACCCAGCACGGCGCAGTCTACAAAAACAATTGCGGGGTTATTATTCAGCAGTGTTTTCTTTAATGCTTCTGCTGCGCGCGCAGATTTAGAATAAGTGTTTGGAGTAAGAGTAATCCCTGTGTTCTGTGAGAACTCTTCTGCCATTTCCCTGGGCATACGTTTTCCGCTAACAACAGGATAGGGCGATCCTTTTAATTCGGTATAGAAAAACGTTAACCCTGCAGAGAGACCAAATATCATCTCCTCTGAGAGATAGATGTTATGGTATGCCAGCACCTGCCTTATTGCTGCAGAAAAGCTTGTCTTTCCGCCCAAAGGAATAAAGCCGGGAATAATGTGTTTCATGCCACTAAGTTACCGTAATATATTAAGGTAATGATTATACCGGTCATATATGTCGTTCACATACTGATAAGGTTCTTCACCCCGAGCATAGCCGTAGAAAACTACAGAATCGTTAAAAAACTCCGGGTTGGATTTTTTTCTCAGATAATAGCTGACATTTCCGTCCCATTTTTGTGGGTCTCCGCCATATTTTTCTGTCAGGCGGATAGCATCAAATACATGAGCGATACCGACATTATATGAAGCCATGACAAATTTCTTTCTTTCAACAGAATCCTCAACCATAGGGTCAAACTGATTATCGAGCCATTGAATAAACTTCACTCCGGCATGAATCTGTTCTTCAGCTGATGCTGTAGAATCAACGCCAAACTTCTCCATTGTTTCGGGCATAAGCTGCATCAATCCCCAGGCACCAACCCACGACCGTGAGTCGGGGCGAAAACCGGACTCCTGATATATCATTGAAGCAAGCAGACGCCAGTCCCAGCCAATACGTTTTGCCTCACGACGAATAATTGAATCATACCTTGAAATTTTATTTCCCTGAATTGAAGAGTATTCGCTTTGGGCGATATTGGTATGTCGTGAATTTCTGAAGTATTTATTATAGATAAACGTATAAGCAAGGTCATCATCAAATTTATCCAGCCAGCCATTAATCTCATTGATGAGGGTAATATTTCCTTTATGCACCGCCCATGCAAGGTTCTGACTAAAGCTAACAGGAGTTCTGACATCTATATCAGGATAATACCGGCTGTTAACAAGTGCCACGTGTTCGTCAGCGATAGTATAGGGAATATTTCCTTCTGCGACTTCAGCTATCAGCTCCTCCATTTCCCTTACAGGGTCTTGAATCACATAGATGGTGTCGCCAATCTCTTCGATAAGGTTTTCCATACGCTGCGAGAAAGAGGTGTTTTTTTGCACATAAACAGTATCCCCCACAAGGTCAATAGGGTCGCGGATAAGATGTGATTCCACTTCATCCCAGGTCCTCATTTTACGCCAGTTATCAGGTTTTCGCTGCACGAGCACTTGTCGGGTTTTACTGTGCGGGATGGAAAAATCGAGGTATTTCTTTCGGTCGCTGGTTACGGCCATATCAAGGGCAATAATATCACATTCACCGGAACGAACCAGTCGATATGCTTCATCAAGACCCTTTGAGATTTTAATTTCAAGCTTCACATTAAGATGTTCGGCAAAGGCCTTCAGGAGATCATACTGAAATCCCATGGGAGTACCGCGGTAGATAAAATAGTTCGTAGAGTTATAATCTGTTGTAGCTATAAGCTTTCCTCTTTCCAGTATCACATCCAGCCTGTCGGGCGGTAATACACGTTGCGACTTCCGGTTACTATTCTCCTGATTTCCGGAACACCCCACAAGGAGCAGAACAGACAACAGGGTAAAAAACAGTTTCAGGCTACGTTTGGACATAAGCTCGGTTTGCTCCGGAATATCCGAAGTTATTCGCAGGTTAAAGTTAAGAAAAAATCTATAAGTCCAATACTTCGAACTCAGTACGTCGGTTCATCTGACGACCTTCATCAGTATCATTACCGGCAATCGGCTGTGACTCACCGTACCCTTTATACTTAAGCCTATCAGCAGCTATACCACTGGCAACAAGATAATTAACCACACTGTGAGCACGTTCTTCAGAGAGGTTCTGATTATACGCATCAGAGCCAATATTATCGGTATGTCCGGATATCTGTATTTTTAATGAAGGCACATCATTCATCATCTTAACAACCCTGTTCAGTTCGGCAATAGACTCATCCCTAAGGCTGCTTTTATTAAAGTCAAAAAAGATGTTGTTAAGGATTATTTTAGATCCTACCATTAGTTTTTCCAGAATGATATCCTTGGTAATTTCACGATAGCTGTTGGTAGGTGGGATCTCAAGAATTTCGGAATAGAAGGGATACTCTTCTGCCTGAATGGAGAAGCCATAGCTTTTTCCTGAAGGCAGGGAGATCATATATTTTCCGGTTGTGGCATTGGATTCGAAGCTTGCCATAGGCTGCAGGCTCTCATTGTCAATAATATCAACTACCACACCCAAAGGATCATTGGAAGCTTTATCTCTTATGGTACCCTGAAGCAATACCATTGCATTACCTTTCATTTCTGCAGGTGGCAGAAGTTCCGTTGAGATGTAAGACTTATCGAGTACACTTGCGGACTGTTCATAGGCTGTTTGAGTAATCATCTCTTTAGCATCACCGAGGAAGGTAATCAGGAAGATATCTCTGTCGCCGATTCCATCGGGTTTCCATGTTGAATAATAACCATGCAATCCATCAGCTGAAATAGAAAAGAAAACATCATCACCGGGGGTATTTACAGGATAGCCCACATTTTCAGGTGTTGTCCACTGTCCATTTATAAATTCAGATTTAAAAATATCAAAGCCACCCATGGAGGCGTGTCCACGGGAACTAAAATACAATTAACGACCATTTGACTGAAGAAAAATTCCTGTTTCGTCATAAGGTGAATTTATTACAGCGCCGAGGTTCTCTGGTTCTGCAAAATCCAGTTTATCACCATTTCTGCCGGAGAAGGTAATTTTACTTTTATAGATATCTTTTCCTCCGAATCCGTCTTTCCTGTCGGAGATAAAATAGATGGCACTCATATCCGGAGCAAAAGCTGCCGACGATTCATGGCCATGTGAATTAATTTCCTTTGAAATTGGTT
This sequence comes from Marinilabiliales bacterium, assembly GCA_002869405.1. Classification (GTDB taxonomy): domain Bacteria; phylum Bacteroidota; class Bacteroidia; order Bacteroidales; family BM520; genus BM520. Next base: position 2,721 of record PKSY01000052.1, on the reverse strand, counting down.
TTGGAGAGCCCCATTCACCATTTTCATCCACAGCGCAAAGGAAGATATCCCCTCCGTTGACCTCACCTTTATAGATCAGGACATACTTATTATCGGGACTAAAGCCCACGGCAGCATCATGAGAGTAGGAGTTAAAAGGTCGTCCCGGGTTTTCAGGATTTCCCCATCTGCCATCTTCAAGCTTATAGCTTATCATAATGTCTTCATAAAACCGGTTATCCAGAGGATCTTTTTCACCTCCGGTAGTGGTGGGCCGACAGGTAGTAAACATGAGAATTGTTTCTTCGGCATCAATAATAGGAGAATATTCCGGATAGATAGTGTTAATAGGAGCGCCAATATTATCGATGAATACTCTCACCGGAGCTTTAACCATCTCTTTGGCTGTTTCACACATCTCTATTGATCTGTTGATATCCTGCTGGACCTCTGAAAGCTCTGCCGGAGAGAGTGAATTCATAAACTTTCTGTAGGTTTCAATAGCTTTATCAAAGTCATAGTTCAGATGATATGCCCGTGCCAGAAGATGCATCACATCTGCCGGGCTGTCTTTTGTTTTTCCAATTTCAGGATCAAGGGAGAATGCACTTTCAAGAAAAGGAATACTTTTCACCTTCTGCACAGATTCAAGATAACTTTTCCCGATTTTATAATTCAGTGCGGCATTGGAAGGGTTAAAATCATAAGCCTTAAGGTAGTATTCCAGTGCTACCTGGTATCCGGGAATACTTCTAAAAAAGTAATCATCACCATCTTTAATATTCTTTTTTGCTTCCCTCAGGTCATCATATTGATCCGGGGAGAAGTTGTCCTTGTCAAACTCTACATTCTGAGCATATTGCAAAAGAGGCAAGGCGGCAAACAGTAGTATATAAATATATTTCATGGCTTTTTATTTACAGTTTTCAAGATATTCGGCAGCTTCTTTCACACCGAGTTCCAGTGCTTGTGACCAGTCATCACATGCACCAACTTCATCTCTCATCATCTCTTTAACAATAGCTCTGTTAAAATAATACATTCCAATATTGGGGTGACTTTTTATGAGGTCGGTAAAAAATTTCAGGGCCTGCTGATACTCCTGATTCAGGTATAACACATAGCCCATATTATTCAATGCTTCATAGAATTCAGGTTTAAGCTCATGTGCTTTCAGAAAGTCCTGATAGGCATAATCTGTTTCTCCCAGTTTTAATCGTGCCAATCCACGGTTATTAAAAGCAATATAATTGTCAGGATTAATTTTCAGCGCGGCAGTAAACTCCGTTTCGGCTTCCTTAAACTGACCTTGCTTCATTCTGATATCACCAAGATTATTGAAAGCGTAATCAAGATTGGAATTCAGTGTTGTAGCCTTTTCAAAATCCTGCTGTGCTTTTTGGATATCTCCTGACTCTCTGTACGCTATTCCGCGATCATTAAAAAACAGGGCAGCAGTAGCATCTTTTTCAATCGCTGTGGAAAAATAATCAATAGCATCCTGAAATTTGGACTGCAAAAGATATATTGCTCCGATATGATAATAGTTAACCGCTTTATCCGGTGCCAGTTCTGTAGCAGCACGAAAGCTTATTAAAGCCTTTGATAGCTGCTTTAAAGCCTCCTGATTTTTCCCCATAAGGTTAAAAACCTTACTGTCGGAGCGGCTTCCCTTCATAAGCTCCAGGTCACGAAGAGATTTTGCGTATTGGGCGGTTTCATAATAGATAACAGCCCTGTTATACAGTGCATTGTAATATGCCGGGTCGTATTCCAGTGCTTTGGTAAATGCTACCAGTGCACTATCATAATTTTTCAGACCATAATATTCGATTCCTTTGTTGTATTGCATAATTGCCTGCCGGTCGGCAAAGACAACATTTTCTTTTTTGGCAGTACCTGTGAACACCTGCGCCTGTAGGCCGGAAAACACAAAGGATACCGCTATTGCCAGGAGTAAAAACCTTTTCATTATAGCGTTTTTTAGTATGTCAAATCTTACCTGCGAATCTTTCTATCCGAAATATAACAAATATATTCGTGCGATGTTTATCTGTTCTGCGGTTGAAGCTGATATTCAACAATCAAAGATACAAAATTATTAAACGGATCAGGTTAACTTCTTTTGCGGTATCGCCAAACGCTCACCGAAAGGATAATCACGGCATATGCAGATGTTGCAATAAACTCATTTCGTATATCGGCAAAACCGCTGCCTTTGAGCATCACCATGCGGATTACACGCATAAAATATGAGAAAGGATTAATAATGTTAACTTTTTGAGCCCAGCCCGGCATATTCTCCACCGGAGTGAAAATCCCGCTCATAAGGATAAAGGTAAGCATGAAGAAAAAGGTCACAAACATAACCTGCTGTTGGGTCTTACTGATAGTACTTACAAAAATTCCTATGCCGATAACTACAAGCAGATATACTGCCGTGTAGCTAAACAGCACCATCAGAGAGCCTTCCACGCCAACACCGAATATAAGCCTTCCGATAAGCAATCCAAACGCCATCTCCACAAGAGCGATCAGCCAGAACGGTACTACCTTCCCGATAATAAACTGGTATTTCCTGACCGGTGTCACATTAATCTGCTCAATGGTTCCGATTTCCTTTTCACGAACGATATTCAGGGCACTGATAAACATCCCGATAACGGAAACCAGGATTACCAGAATTCCGGGAAGCATATACACCGGATATCTTAACTCAGGATTATACCAATGGCTGTAGGT